>SKGJ01000360.1 GCA_007117525.1 Alkalimonas sp. | reverse complement strand
CTGGCCGCGGGTGTTGGCACGTTTTTTCATCAGGTTTTCAATCAGTGGCGTTAAGATTAGCTCCATCGCCAGGCCCATTTTGCCGCCTGGCACTACTAGGGTATTGACCCGCGACATAAAAGAGCCGTGGATCATTTGCAGGTAGTAGGGGAAATCCACGTGCTTGATGCCGCGAAAGCGCACCACCACAAAGCTTTCATCCAATGACGGGATGTCTTTGGCGCTGAAGGGGTTGGAGGTATCGACCGTGGGGACCCGCTGGAAATTGATGTGGGTGCGGGAAAACTGCGGGGTAATAAAGTTGATGTAATCGTCCATGCTGCGCACGATGCTGGACATCACCGCTTCACGGCTGTGGCCGCGATCGTGCGTATCGCGGATGATTTTCTGGATCCACTCTAAGTTTACAATCGGCACCATGCCAATCAGCAAGTCGACGTGCTGGGCGACGTTGTGCTGGTCGGTGACGACGCCACCATGCAGCCCTTCGTAAAACAGCAAATCGGTATTGGGGCGCAGCTCTTGCCAGGGGGTAAAGGTACCGGGCAATTGGTTGTAGGGCACGGCTTCTTCAAAGGTGTGCAGGTACTTGCGGTAGCGGCCGCTGCCATTGCTGCCATAGCTGGCAAAGAAGTCTTCCAGCGCACCAAAGTCATTTGCTTCCGGTCCAAAGTAGCTGATGTGCTTGCCTTGCTCCATCGCTTTACGCACCGCCAAATCCATTTCCGGCCGGCTGTAACGGTGAAAACAATCGCCCTCGATAAAGGCTGCATCTACGCCTAAGGTACGGAAAATATGCTGAAAGGCATTGCTGGTGGTGCTGGTACCGGCACCCGAGGAGCCGGTAATGGCAATGATTGGATTTTTATCGGACACTACAAGCCCACCCTATGGTCATGGATCCATACCTTATAAGACCAGTAGCATTCAGGCAAGTTGCTTTTTAGGAGTCCTGATCCGTCACATGCATCGCCTGATAGCGCTTTTCCATCAATTGCTGCATGATACGGGCCTCGGTATGGCTGACGCCGAGTTCGCAGCGAAGTTTATCCAGCATGGGTTCAGCACCGGGTACTAATTTACCTTCCTGATAAGCTTGATCCAGCGCCAACTGATAAAACTGGCGGCGGCGCGACAGTTGCTCAGAAAAGCCGGATGCCAGAATACCGGCCGGCAAGGCCACCATGCCAATGCCGACAATGGTAATCAGGCCGCCAAACAGCTTGCCCAGATCGGTTACTGGCGTTACATCGCCATAACCGACTGTGGTTAGCGTCACCAAAGCCCACCACATGGCTTGCGGGATGGAGCTAAAGTGTTCGGGCTGAATGTCTTTTTCCAGCGAGTACATGGCGCAGGCTGCCACCAGCATAATGATAAAGAGCACGGCGAAGGCGGCAAATAAGGAGAACCGTTCCTCTTTAAACACATTCATCAACAGTTGCATGGAGCGAGAGTAGCGGGTGAGTTTAAATACCCGCAGCAGCCGGAACACCCGCAGATAGCGCAGGTCGAGATCGATGAACAAGCCAAGGTAAAACGGTAGGAACGCGAGCAAGTCGATGATGGCCATTGGTGAGCGTATGTAGCGCCAGCGCTTTTGCCAGTTGCTGCCTGCTTGCTGCTGGTACTCGGGTGCATCGACGATGCTCCAGATCCGGGCACCGTATTCCAGCGTAAAGACGGTAATGGAAAAGATTTCAAAGTACCAAAAATACCGATGGTAAGCCTGATCCAGGCTCTCAATGGACTGCAAGATCAGGGCAATAATGTTCAGCCCTATCAGCAGGATAAGGGCAATATCCACCCAAAGGTAGCGCTTGTCGTATTCGGTGGATGGCTCCAGCCATTTTGACATCGTGGCACGTGCCAACATTTTGAAATCCTTGTTTATAAATTACGGGAGTGCTACATGTCCAGCTTACTACTTACCTTATTTATTGCAATGCTGTTGCCTTATCTGGCCAAGGCGCCTTTGGTTCTGGCGATGCATCGCGAGCCCGAAGGCTACGATAACCACAATCCGCGCCAGCAGCAAGCCAGGCTCAGCGGCTTTGGGCAGCGCGCTAATGCAGCTCATTACAACAGTTTCGAAAGTCTGATTATTTACGCCTGTGCTGTGCTCGCCACCGGCCTGGCCGGTGGTCCGGATCAGATCAGTTTGCTGCTGGGGTGGCTTTTTATTGTCAGCCGCTGCGGCTATTTGCTCTGTTACTGGTACGATGCGGCCACGCCTCGCTCCCTGATTTGGCTGCTTAGTATGGCTGCTGCTTTTGGCATGATTGGCCGGGCAATCTGGGCTTAATCGACTTTGGCATCAAAGCGAAGGGTGATCAGGATAGGGTCGTGATCGCTGGAGCGAAATGCGTCGGGCGCATACAGCTTTTGCTGTTGCGCAGGGTTTTTATGACGCAGACTGTACTGCAGCAGTACCGGCTCGTCGGCGTTAATGGCCCAATGCTTGATTCTGGGACTAAGCGCCGCCAGTGCCGGGCTTGCCAGCGCATGATCGAGTGCGCCTTTTTTACCGCGAAACACAAAGGAGTACGACGGTTCTCCGGTTGAGTTTTCCAGGTAATGCCAACCTGCCTGCTCCAATAGTCGGATGGGATCTTCCATCCGGTAGGCATTTAAATCCCCCATCAACAGCTGATATGGCGTGCTAACGCCGGTCGGCTCCGTG
>SKGJ01000399.1 GCA_007117525.1 Alkalimonas sp. | reverse complement strand
TTTTTCAGCTCGTAATAGGCTTGCATCCGCTCCAGCAGCAGTTCGTATTCCTGTTCGATTTTCTGCAAGACCGGGTCGGCATCTGGCAGTCGGGACAGGCGGGCTTTGGCGCGCTTGAGTTGCATCGTGGCTTTGGCCTGCTCAATCCGCTCCTCCGGACAGGTGCGCAACCTGGATGTCAGCCCGACCCATGAACCGGCTTTGATCAGCCACTTGGTCGGGTCAAAGTGCCACCACTTGATGCCATTGCGGTAGTCGTATTCAAAAATATGGTGGAAGTTATGGTAGCCTTCGCCATAGGTCAGCAGGGCCAGCACACCATTATCACGGGCAGTGTTTTGATCGGTGTAGGTCTGCTTGCCCCAAATATGAGCCAGCGAGTTGATAAAGAATGTAAAATGGTGGCTTAACACCAGTCGCAGCACGCCAACCAGTAAAATCATGCCCCAAAGGTTACCAAACAACAGCCCTAATCCAATAGGGATACCGAAGTTGGTCAGCAACGCCAGGGCGAGATAATGCTTGTGCTGGAAGCGCAAAATTTTATTCTTTTGCAAGTCACGTACATTGTCGTAGTTGTAATGGTCAGGGCCCTGGTAGTCGCGGAGCATCCAGCCGATATGGCTGAACCAGAAGCCGCGCTTGGCTGAGTAAGGATCTTTGTCATTGTCATCGACATGGCGGTGGTGCACTCTGTGATCCGAAGCCCAGTGAATGGCACTGTTTTGCAGTGCAAAAGCGCCGCCAATGGCAAAAATAAACTCCAACACCGGGTGGGCCTGGTAAGATTTGTGAGACCACAAACGGTGGTAGCCAGCAGTAATTGACATTCCACAGTAGCCAAGGCATAACAACATGGCAATGATTTCTGCTGTGCCAAAACCAACGGCGATGGCGTACCAGGGAACTGCAATAGCTGCAACTAGCAAGGTACTGCTAAACACCAGAATATTGGTCCAGATAAGGGGGGCTTTTTGCATAAAGTAATTTCAGCTTACAAATGTAAGCTCAATGTACCTGTGCCCTGTTATCAGGTCAAGCTGGATACGATGAATGACGTTGAAAAAAGGACTGGGCTATGAGCCGGGCTGAACAGAAAGAGAAGACTAGGCGTGCCATTATCAATGCCGCTTTTCAGCAGCTTAGTGCGGATAAAAGCTTTGCCAGCCTGAGCTTGCGTGAAGTGGCGCGGGAGGCGGGTATTGCGCCGACCTCCTTTTACCGCCACTTTACCGACATGGATGAACTGGGACTGACCTTGGTGGATGAGGCGGGCTTAATGCTGCGCCAGTTAATGCGCCAGGCCAGGCAACGCATTGTCCACAACCGCAGTGTCATTCAGACTTCGGTTGAAACCTTTATGGAGTTTATCCTGGAGCACAGCAATGTCTTTCGTTTGCTGCTGCGGGAGCGCTCTGGCACTTCGCCGGCTTTTCGCAGTGCTGTGGCCCGTGAAATTCAACACTTTTGCGCTGAATTAGCCGATTACCTGCGTAAAGAAAACAAGAGCTCCGCTGAGATGGCATTAATTCAGGCAGAAGCCATGGTCATTCTGGTGTTTCACGCTGGGGCAGATGCGCTTGATGCCAGTGATGAAGTACGGCAGCGTATTACTGTAAAAACGATTCAGCAGCTTCGATGGCTGGCCGGAGGCAGTAAGCCCCCGGCTGGCTAAGTTGTTAGCGTGACTTTTTCCGCAGCCAGACACCGCACTCGAGGTGATGGGTATAAGGGAACTGATCAAAGACAGCAAAGCGCTCGATGCTGTGTGTTTTCACCAACTCAGCCAGATTCGCTTTTAATGTTTCTGGGTTGCAGGAAATATAAAGAATATCGTCAAAGCGGCTCACCAACTCTACGGTCGCTGGATCCAGGCCAGCCCTAGGGGGGTCGACCAGCACGGTATTCAGCTGCAGGCTGGATAAATCAAGTTTTTTAAGCTGTGATCCCTTTAGCAAGGCAGCGGACACATCTTCTGCCGACATTTGCAGCACCTGCACATTCTCGATCTGGTTTAGGCGGCAATTGTACTCAGCTGAGCGAATCGATTTGCGCGAAATTTCTGTCGCGACAACCTGGTTAAAATGGGGAGCCAGCGCCAGGGAGAAATTGCCATTGCCGCAATACAGCTCCAGCAAATCCCCTTGCAGCTGCCTGGCAACGCTGCAGGCCCAGCTCAGCATGTTTTGATTCACTACACCGTTGGGCTGGGTAAAGCTGTTTTCAATCTGCTGGTAACGCAGTGTGCGGTCGTCGACAGCGAGTTGCTCAATAATAAAGTCGCGGTTCAATTCGATCTTTTGCTTGCGGGCCCGACCAATCAAGTCGAGCGGGCCAGCGGTTGCCAATTTGGCTTTCAAGGCTTCTGCCTGCTGTTGCCAGTGCGCATCCAGTTGCCGCTTGTAAATCAGGGTAATAAGCAACTCACCACTTAAGCCGGTGAGGTAATCGATTTGATACAGGCGGCGGCGCAGCTCCTCGTTTTCCTTCAACGCCGCAATCAGGCGTGGCATCATGGTGCGGATGCGCTGATCTGCGACAGGAAAGTCATCGATGCGGATCCGCTCCTTGCTTTCAGGGTCAAACATAATGTGGTACAGATCATCGCCATCGTGCCAGACCCGAAATTCAGCCCGAAGCCGATAATGCTCGGGTGGGGATGGAAAGACTTCTGGCTCGGGTACTTGCA
>SKGJ01000373.1 GCA_007117525.1 Alkalimonas sp. | reverse complement strand
CGACTTGTTGATCGGCCTCCGGGCTGTGGTGCAAGTCCAGCTCATCCGGCGTCAGGCTGGTCATCTGAATGTTGTCCGGCGATGCTTTTTCTTTGACCAGACGGTTCAGGTAGTTGGGACCCCCGGCTTTAGGGCCGGTACCAGACAGACCGCGGCCACCGAACGGCTGCACACCGACAATGGCGCCAATCATGTTGCGGTTGATGTAGACATTGCCGGCGCGAGACATCCGGGCCAGGTACTCGCAACGGTCTTCGATGCGTGAATGAATGCCCATGGTCAGACCGTAGCCGGTACCGTTGATCTGGTCGACGACATCATCCAGTTCATTGGCCTTGTAACGTATGATGTGGACGCAAGGGCCAAAGACTTCGCGTTTCAGCACGTTCAGGTTGTCAATCTGGTACAGGCGGGGAGCGAAAAAGTAAGCGCCATTTTCGTCGTTATCCGGGATCGGGCATTGATACAGCAGCTGCGCTTTGCCTTCCAGATAGGCGACGTGCTCGTTTAAGCTGTTCAGCGCTTTGGCATCAATCACCGGGCCAACGTCGGTCGACAGCAAGGACGGATCCCCGACATGCAGCTCTTTCAAGGCGCCAATCAGCATGGCAATGATGCCATCGGCGACATCGTCCTGAATAAAGAGCACCCGCAAGGCAGAACAGCGCTGACCGGCACTCTGGAAGCCAGAGCTAATCACATCGTCCACCACTTGCTCGGGCAGGGCAGTGGAGTCGACGATCATGCAGTTCTGGCCACCGGTTTCGGCAATCAGCGGCACCTGGCCATCGCTGCGGGCCGCCAGGGTTTGTGAGATCAGGGTGCCAGTTTCGGTTGAACCGGTGAACATCACGGCCTGAATGCGCGGATCCGGCACGATGGTTTTGCCCACCTCGCTGCCACGGGCAATGACCACCTGAACCACATGGTCCGGCATGCCGACTGTGTGCATCAGCTCCAATGTCCGCAAGGCAATCAGACTGGTTTGCTCGGCTGGCTTGGCAATGACGGTGTTGCCGGTAACAATCGCAGCCACCACCTGACCCAAGAAGATTGCCAGCGGGAAGTTCCAGGGGCTGATGCACAGCACCACGCCTCTGGGCTCAAAACGGGCGTCGGTGGCCAGTTCTTCAGCGCGGGCAGCGTAATAGCGGCAAAAGTCGACGGCTTCGCGCACTTCGTCAATGCCATCTTGCGCCACTTTGCCGGCTTCTTTGATGCAAATGGCCACCAGTTCGTCGTGGTGCCGCTCCAAAATATCACCGATCCGACGCAGCAAGTCGGCCCGGCTGGAAACCGGGGTTTGCGACCAACTTTGGAAAGCCATCTCGGCATTGTCCAGCAGTTGTTGCATCTCATCGGCACTTTGCAAGCGAATGGCACCAATGATCTCCTGGTGGTTGGCTGGGTTTTTCACCGCCTGGGCGTCTGCAGGTACCTGATCGGCGCTGAGACGATGGCTGTCAAACCAACGGGCTAAATTTTCTTTGAACGGCGTGATGGCGTTGATATCGGTCAGGTCCATGCCTTTGGAGTTGGCGCGCTCATCACCGTACAGATCAATCGGCATCTTGATTTGGTTGTTGTGCTTGTTGCGCAAGCCCTGCAAGGTTTCAACCGGATCCGGCAGCAGCGCCTCAACCGGCTTGCTGGTATCGACAATGGCATTGACAAAAGAGGAGTTGGCGCCATTTTCAAGCAGACGGCGCACCAGATAGGCCAGTAAGTTTTCATGCTGACCAACCGGTGCATAGACCCGGCACTGGATTTTTTCCTGGGTGACGATTTGGTCAAACAAGGACTCGCCCATACCGTGCAAGCGCTGGAACTCAAAACCGCTGTTGTCGCCTTTGGCCACTTCCAAAATGGTGGCGGCTGTGTACGCATTATGGGTTGCAAACTGAGGGTACAACACATCCCGGGCTTCCAGCAGCTTGATGGCGCAGGCTTTGTAGGACACATCGGTGGTTGCTTTGCGGGTGAACACCGGGAAATGGGCCAGACCCAGTTGTTGGGTGGTTTTAATTTCAGTATCCCAGTAAGCGCCTTTGACCAGGCGCACCATCAATTTGCGGCCAACCCGTCGCGCCAGCTCTGTCACCCATTCGACGACAAAAATGGCCCGCTTTTGGTAGGCTTGCACTGCCAGACCAAAACCGTTCCAATCGCCCAGCTCTGGATCGCTGAACACGGCTTCAATTACATCCAATGAGATATCCAACCGGTCGGCTTCTTCGGCATCGACAGTGAAACCAATGTCGTAGCTTTTGGCAACCAAAGCCAGGGCTTTTAACCGGGGAACCAACTCGCTCATCACCCGCTCGCGGTGACTAAATTCATAGCGGGGGTGAATGGCGGATAGCTTGACCGAGATGCCCGGGCTTTTAATCGGGCCACGGCCACCGGCAGCCTTGCCTATGGCGTGGGTGGCATCCAGGTAGCTTTGGTAATAGAAGTCGGCATCCTTCATGGTGCGGGCACCTTCGCCCAGCATGTCGTAGGAATAGACGTAGCCTTTTTGCTCGGTATCGGCAGCGCGCTCAATGGCGTCTTCAATGGTTTCGCCCATCACAAACTGCTTGCCCATGATTTTCATGGCGAAATTGACAGACTTTCGAATCACCGGCTCGCCCAGACGGCCCATGGTTTTCTTCAACAACCCAAACTGTTTGGCTTTGCTGCTATCGCTGTAGTT
>SKGJ01000243.1 GCA_007117525.1 Alkalimonas sp. | reverse complement strand
TCGCAGCCGAAACAGGCTTTATGCCCGCGCCGGTTGAAAGCCGCTATGGCTTTCATGTGGTCTTTATTCAGCAAAAAATCGCCGGCCAGCCGCTGCCCTTGGTGGCTGTAGAGCAGAAAATCGCCGATTACCTGAATGAAAAAGTACGGCGCAAAGCCATCGCCCAGTACATCCACACCCTGGTGGTGCAGGCCGAAATCGACGGCTACGATTTTAATCTGTCCGACTCGCCATTAATGCAGTAATGCACCAACCCGGCCAATGTAGCGGCCGGGTCCCTCTGCGTCGCAAAAAAACAGCAACTTTATTTTTACCATCGGCTGTCCCTGGGTTAGACTTAAAGCGATGCACTTTGAGGAAGGAAAAGCATGCGAGCTCTGATCATTGAACCCAGCCCGACCTACCAGCGCATCCTGTCCCGCATGCTGGAAAGCTACGACTTTGACATTACCTTTGTCGATACCGCTACGGCTGGCTTTCGCGCCATGAATGCTCACCACTTTCAGTTTGTCTGTGTCGCCATGTACCTGGCTGATCTAACCGGCATCGAGTTTTGCCAGCAAGCTCGCGCCGACGAGCAGGCCAGGCATCTGCCGATTTTTATTGTCACGTCCGAGTCCAACCCTGAGCTGTTGTCTTCGGCCCTGGCCGCCGGTGCTACCGATATCATCCGTAAAGACGACTTGCCACGACTGGAAGAGGCGTTGCATAGCCTGATCCCGCTTGGCCCATTTCGTTACAACATCAGCGGCAAAGCCCTGTATCTGGAAGACAGCCTGACCGTTGCCAAAGCCACCGATGCTAAGTTAAAACGGCTGGGTCTGTCGATGGATCATGCCTTTTCGATTGCCGAGGCGCTGGAGCTGCTGCAGCACAACAAGTACGAGCTGATCATGACCGATATTGTGCTGCAAGATAATGAAACCGGCATCGACTTTATTCGGCAACTGCGCTCAGAAAATCGCTTTCAACAAACTCCGATTCTGGCAGTGACAAGTCTGGAAAGCGTCAACCGCCGCATTCTGGCGCTGCAATCCGGGGCCAATGATTACATTTCCAAACCGGTATTGGATGAAGAACTCTTTGCCCGCATCAACAACCTGGTGTCGGCCAACCGGTTGGTGGATCAATTGACCCGGGAGCGACAGCGGCTGCTGGAGCTTGCCACCAAAGATCACCTCACCGGCCTTTACAACCGCCACTTTATGGGCGAAGTGGCTAAGCGCCGCTTTGCCGAAGCCCGCAAACATCAGCTGCCGCTGTCCCTGCTGGTGATTGATATCGATCATTTTAAACAAGTGAACGATCAACACGGCCACCATATTGGCGACAAGGTGTTAAAGCGGATCGCCGAAGCCTTGCGCCAACAGTTTGCCGAGCACGACTGCATTGCCCGCTTTGGTGGCGAGGAGTTTGTGGTACTGCTGCATCAGCAGGATCTCGCCATGGCCACTGACAAAGCGCACCAGCTCTGCCAGCTGTTGCACCAGCTACAACCGGAAGGCATTGCGACCAGCGTCAGCATCGGTGTCACCAGCCTGAGCTCAGCCCGTGAAGAGTTTTTTGATGAAGTCTTTGCCAGAGCCGACAAAGCCCTGTACCAGGCCAAGCAAAGTGGTCGTAATCAGGTGGTCACCGCCAGCTGATTTCAGTCCCTGCTCGGTGCTGGTTGCGCTGGCCATAGCTGGTGCTGCTGCAAAAACCGTTGGGTGATGCTTAATCGCGCCTGGTTGCCGATGGAGTTCGCAGCAAGCTGATTGTAGACATGGCTGGCAAAAGGAATTCGCACCAACTCCAATTCAACACCCGCGAGACGGGCATAATCCGCATACCGGTACACCGACCAGGGAGGGACCAGCGCATCTTTCTCTGGTGCCAAAATCAAGGTGGGTGCTGCCTTGGCAGTTAGAAAGCTGTATGAATTGATGGCTGCCACCCGCTCCGGGTAGTGATAAGGATTGCCCCCAAGATAACCACGAAGCAGCATTTTAGGCTCAAAACCTGGCACCGGATACCCATGCTCGTAAATGGCCAAAGGATCGACCGCCGGGTATTGCACTACGACAGCGGCAGCTTGAGGTGGCGTTCCTTCACACGCCGCCAGTTGCATGCCTTCAGCCCACTGATTCGTCAGGTTCAGTGCCAGATTACCGCCAGCAGAATCCCCCATCACCACCAGTCTTGAGCTATCGCCACCAAAATCAGCCGCATGCTGCTGCAACCAGACCGCAGCACAGTGCACATCGATGGATGCCAGCTGCCAACTGGCTTGCTGTTCAGTCCAGAGCCGGTAATCCGGACTGATCACCAACCAACCCTGATCAGCAAACCAACGCAAATCCCGGTCAGTTTCCGTACTGGTGCCGGTTTTGAAGCCGCCACCATGAATGTACAGCAACACCGGTGCATCCTTGTTGTCTTCTGGACGATAGATGGCCATGGCAGTCCGCTCGCCGTCGAAAGTGATGCGCTCAACCCAGTCATCCGGACCATCCCCCTGCATGGAACGCAATGCAAGCCCAGTCCAGAAACTCACCTGACCGCCAGCCTGGTGCGCCGCCGATAGGATGCTGGTCGTAATGTACCCAGAGCCAGCAAGCGCCAATAAGGCCAGTGCCGATACCAGGCGAGGCAACCAGCCAGTCAGCCGCCAGATGCCAAACACACCCAGTACTAGACCCACTGTGGCCATTAGCACCAAATGCGG
>SKGJ01000165.1 GCA_007117525.1 Alkalimonas sp. | reverse complement strand
TTTGTCAGGTCGCTTGGGTCGCGCTGCAAGTCAATTTAATGCGCAGCATTCTGACCATGCTGGGCATTATTATTGGAGTAGCGGCGGTGATCATTATGCTGGCCCTGGGGGCCGGTGCCCAGCAGGAAGTCGACCAGCAAATTAAAAATTTGGGCGGCAATGTCTTTGTCGTCTTTGCTCGAGGCCGCGCAAGCTCGGGGGCCCGTGGCGCTGCCGGCTCGGTGCAAACCTTAACCGAAATGGATGCCGAGGCCATTGAGCAGCAAATACCGCAGGTCAGTGTGGCAGCGCCGACCATCTGGGCCAATGCCCAGGTGATTTACGGCAACATGAACTGGGCGCCGAGCGTGCGTGGCGTCGATAACCGTATTTTCCCGGCGCAAAACTGGCAACTGGCGCAAGGCCGTGAGTTCTCGGCTGCCGAGCTCAGCAGTGCTGGCCGGGTCGCCATTATTGGTGCCACCGTGCAACGTGAGCTGTTCGGTGCCTCCGATCCCATCGGCCAAACCATCCGGGTCGATCGAACGCCAGTCACCGTGATTGGCGTGTTGGAAGCCAAGGGGCAGAACACCCAGGGCAACGATCAGGACGATTTAATTTTTATGCCGCTCGATACCGTACGTAAACGCATTGCCGGTATGACGCTCGCCAGCCCCAGAGCAGTTCGCTCCTTGATTGTGCAGGTGGCCGATGAACGCGATATGGAACTGGTAGAGCAGGAGATAGACGCCCTGCTGCGCCAGCGGATGCGCACCACCGGCACCGATGCGCCTTTTCAGATCCGCAATTTGTCGGAAATGGTGGAAACCCGTGCCCGCACCATGCAAATTTTTAACGGCCTGTTGGCTGCCGTGGCCTCGGTGTCCTTGCTGGTCGGTGGCATTGGCATTATGAACATCATGCTGGTGTCGGTCACCGAGCGCACCCGCGAAATCGGCCTGCGAATGGCGGTGGGCGCCGAGCCTGGCGATATTCTACGGCAATTTCTGATTGAGGCCATGCTGCTGTGCAGCCTGGGAGGAGCACTCGGCCTGACAATCGCCGTGCTGGTGACCCGCAGCCTGGAAAAGTTCGCAGGCTTTACCGCCGTGATTCAGCCTGAAGTGGTGCTACTGAGCATCGGCTTCTCGGCGTTAATTGGCATTTTCTTTGGCTACTACCCGGCCCGCAAAGCCTCGCAGCTGCAGCCGATTGATGCGCTGCGGCATGAGTAGTTGGTAGAAGGCCGCAACCTGGTTGCGGCCTTTACGGTAATCATCGCCAATTCCCACAACTTAATCCCATTTCCTGAGCCTGCGGCTTAACCTGCTGCAGATTTTGTGGCATGGTTGCTCTATACCTATACATAACCAAAATAAAATAGAAAACCAACTCAGGAACCTGTTATGACCACCTCCAAAACTCTGCTGGCGCTGGCCGTCAGTGCGCTGCTCGGTAGCGCGCCGCTGCTGGCTGAAGAAGCAAATAACGCTGCAAACGAGGCAAACGAAACCAAAGGCTGGCAAGTCAATCAGCCGATGGGCGAGTTTAAAACCGTTTCCATTTCCACCAGCCAGGGCACCTGGATGAATGTCGATGTCAGCCCGGATGGCAACACCCTGGTGTTTGATTTGCTGGGCGATATTTACACCATGCCGATCAGCGGCGGCACCGCCACAGCGCTAACCAACGACATTGCATGGAATATGCAGCCGCGTTTTAGCCCGGATGGCAACAGCATTGCCTTTACCAGCGATCAGGGTGGTGGCGACAACCTCTGGATCATGGATCTGGATGGCAGCAATGCCCGGCAAGTGACCGATGAAAGTTTCCGCTTGCTGAACAGCCCGGCCTGGAGCCCGGATGGTGAGTTTCTGGTCGGTCGTAAGCACTTTACCGGCACCCGCTCGTTAGGTGCTGGCGAAATCTGGCTGTACCACAAAACCGGCGGCAGCGGTGTGATGCTAACCGCCCGCCCCAATCAGCAAAAAGACTTGGGTGAGCCGGCGTTTTCACCTGATGGCAAGTACGTTTATTTTTCGCAGGACGACACCCCAGGCCAAACCTTTCACTACAACAAGGACTCCGAGTCCGGTATCTACAGCATCAAACGCTTTGAGCTGGAGACCGGCGAAATAGATACCATCATCAGTGGCCGCGGTGGCGCCATTCGGCCAACGCCTTCCCACGATGGCCGCTACCTGGCGTACATCAGCCGGCGCGATTTTCAAAGCATCTTGTTTTTGTACGATACCCAAAGTGGTGAACAAATTAAGCTGTACGATGGTTTAGAGCGCGATATGCAGGAAACCTGGGCCATTCATGGGGTTTACCCCACGCTGAGCTGGACCCCGAACAACCGCCAGATCGTGTTCTGGGCCGCTGGCAAACTGCATAAACTCGATGTGCGCAGCCGTGAACTGGCGCAGATCCCTTTCCAGGTTGATACCGAAAAGCAAATCCAGACCGCGCTAAGGGTGCAGCAGGATCTGGATAAAACCGAGGTGGATGTGAAGATGCTGCGCTTTGTGCAGGTCTCGCCGGATGGCAAGCGGGCAGTCTTCTCCGCACTTGGCCATTTGTACCTCACCGACATCGACAACCCACGGCCACGCCGGCTAACCCGCCAAAACGATGAGTTTGAGTTTTACCCGCAGTTTAGCCGCGATGGCCGCCAACTGGTCTATACCAGCTGGAACGATCAGCAGCAAGGCCGGGTTAAGCTGCTGA
>SKGJ01000251.1 GCA_007117525.1 Alkalimonas sp. | reverse complement strand
CTCAAAGCGTTGTTGGTGGCTGCTGAGATCATTGCCACCTTCATCGCCACCCTGCAAAGCCTCGAAAATAGTCTCGGCCGCCAACATGCCGGACTTCATAGCGGTATGGTTGCCCTTGATTTTAGCGAAATTCAGAGTGCCGGCTTCACAGCCAGCCAGGAGTCCGCCGGGAAAGCTCATTTTGGGCAGGCTGTTCAAGCCGCCTTTGGCAATGGCTCTGGCACCATAGCTGACGCGTTTACCTCCTTCGAGGTACTGCTTCATCACCGGGTGCTGTTTGAAGCGTTGGAACTCCTCGAAGGGGCTTAAATGTGGGTTGCTGTAATTTAAGTCGACAATCAAACCTACCAAAATTTGCTGGTTTTCGGCATGGTACAGGTAGCCTCCGCCCGAAGTGTCTTTATCCAGTGGCCAGCCGGCGCTGTGGACCACCAAACCCGGGTGATGCTTGCTGGCATCCACATCCCAGATCTCTTTAAAACCAATGGCGTAATGCTGCGGTGAGCGGTCTTTTTCCAGCTCAAATTGTGCCAGCAGTTGCTTGCCCAAATGGCCGCGACAGCCTTCAGCAAAAATGGTGTATTTGGCGCGCAGCTCCATACCCGGTTCGAAACTGTCTTTTGGGCTGCCATCGACATCCAGGCCCATGTCGCCGGTAATAATGCCTTTGACCACGCCTTCTTCGACGATAAGCTCTGACGCTGGAAAACCGGGGAAAATTTCTACCCCGAGCTGCTCGGCTTGTTCAGCCAGCCAGCGACAGACGTTGCCCATCGATACAATGTAGTTGCCGCTGTTGTGCATGGTTTTAGGTACCGCAAAAGCCGGCAGCTTTTTAGCCTGGCTTTCCGATTGCAGCAGGTAAATGTCGTCGTGCACCACCGGCGTATTCAGGGGGGCGCCAAGCTGTTGCCAATCGGGCAGCAGTTCTTGCAGTGCTCTTGGCTCAAAGACAGCCCCGGATAGAATGTGGGCACCGACTTCGGAGCCTTTTTCTACCACACAGACCATCAGTTCCTGTTCTGCTTGCTGAGCTTGTTGCATCAGGCGAATGGCTGCAGACAAACCAGCCGGACCGGCACCTACAATCACTACGTCAAATTCCATCGATTCTCTTTGCACGTCCACAGCTGACCTCTATCTATGTTGTTTATTATCTGGCGTTGTTCGGGCTTTTTAGGGATACCCCGTTGCTGGCATCCTGGCGCTGATTTTTATCAATTTTGCCCCGATTTGTGACGATTTGCTACTCGTCTATGCAGGGACTGGATGGTATTATTTACGGCGAATTCAGCATGAAACCACCAGTAAAGCCTATTGCAGGTTGACGTTTACGTCAACAGTAAGTAGATTGTGAGCTCGTTCTGCTGGGTAAGTTTACCTTAGCGTCAACCTGGCTGCCAGCAGCCGTTGACGGTTTCCCCTGTGCAATGTGAGGAATCTATGAAAATACTAGTGCCGGTTAAACGGGTCATCGATTACAACGTCAAGGTTCGGGTGAAAGCCGATGAGAGTGGCGTGGATTTAACCAATGTGAAAATGGCACTGAATCCATTTTGTGAAATTGCGGTTGAGGAAGCGGTTCGTTTAAAAGAAGCGGGCCAGGCGACTGAGGTGGTGGTGGTCTCTATTGGCAGCAAAGCCGTGCAAGAGCAATTGCGGACTGCACTGGCTCTGGGGGCCGATCGTGCTATTCAGCTTGAAACTGAGGCTGAGCTTGACTCCTTGCAGGTTGCCAAGCTGCTGCACAAGCTGCTGGAAAAAGAGCAGCCAGAGCTGGTGATCATTGGCAAGCAGGCCATTGACTCCGACAACAATCAGACCGGCCAGATGCTGGCTGCCCTGGCAGGCATTGGCCAGGGGACTTTTGCCTCCAAGGTCGAACTGACCCCGGACAGCAAGGTTCAAGTGACCCGTGAAGTGGATGGTGGTTTGCAAACGGTAGAACTGAGTTTGCCGGCTGTGGTGAGCACGGATCTGCGCTTGAACGAACCACGTTACGCTTCCTTGCCAAACATCATGAAAGCGAAGCGCAAGCCGCTGGAGGTGATCCCGGCCGATAGCCTTGGTGTGGCTTTAACCTCCAATGTGAAGCTGTTGAAAGTTGCTGCGCCGGCAGGCCGCAGTGGTGGCATCGTGGTGGAGTCGGTGACCGAGCTGGTTGACAAACTGAAGAATGAAGCGAAGGTGATCCAATGAGCATCCTGATTATTGCAGAGCATAACAACCAACAGTTAAAGCCGGAAACGCACAAAACTGTGCATGCTGCCCGGCAAATTGGTGGTGATATTCACTTGTTGGTGGCTGGCGAAGGGTGTCAGAGTGTGGCAGAGCAAGCCAGCAAGTTGACAGGAGTCGGCAAGGTGTTGGTGGCTGACCATACGGCCTATGGTCATCAGCTGGCTGAAAACATCGCGGCTTTGGTATTGGAGCTGGCCGAGGGCTACAGCCATATTTTGGCAGCAGCGACCACCACAGGTAAAAACTTTTTACCCCGGGTTGCCGCTTTATTGGATGTGGCTCAGATTTCCGACATCATTGCCGTTGAGTCGGCTGATACCTTTGTCCGTCCTATTTATGCAGGCAACGCCATTGCGACTGTGCAATCATCCGATGCGGTCAAGGTGATCACTGTGCGCAGCTCTGCCTTCGATGCCGTGACAGAAGATGGCTCTGCTGCGATCGAGTCGGTCTCGGTGATCAAGGATCTGGCGGTATCGCG
>SKGJ01000384.1 GCA_007117525.1 Alkalimonas sp. | reverse complement strand
TGGGCGCCCCCTACTGGCAGCCCGAAGTCAAAGCCGCTTTGTTTGGCTTAACCCGAAACAGCGGCAAAGCCGAGCTGTGCGCCGCCGCTCTGCGCAGTGTCGCTTATCAGACACAGGATTTATTGCTGGCAATGGCCGACGATGGCATTCGCATTGCCGATTTACGGGTCGATGGCGGTATGACCGTGAATCGCTGGTTTTTACAGGCCCTGGCTGATATCACACAACAAGCCATCACCCCAAGCCAACACAGCGATGCCACTGCGTTTGGCACGGCATTTTTAGCGGCCTGGCAGCTGGGTTGGTACCCACAGCTCAGTGACATCGCCTCCTTGTGGCAGGGCTCGGCACCATTCACACCCAAGCTGACTAAAACGCAGCAACAAAGCGGCTACCACTACTGGCGCACCAGCATTGCACGCTTGTTGGTCAGTTGAGACTTGAAATCATGCCCGTTAACCCTAATGTACCGCATCTGTACCAAACCAATGAAACCAAGGCGTGCTGGCATGACCAATGACATTTGTTACCGCTTTCCAAACACCCAAATTGCCTCACGCTTTTTGCACGGGCTGAAACACTGGCCGGTGGCCGATGTCGCCACCCGGTTGCTGGATGGCGGCCTGGTGGTACAAGTTCGCTACCAATTTGATGATCGGGGTTTTGATTACACGCTGGCAGAGCTGGATGAACTGGCGATTGGCATGCAAGGAGAAGAGATTAGTTTATAACGTCATCGCTTAGGTACTGAATCAACTCAAAGGATAAAAGCGAGCGCAACTTGCCATCGGCCAGCTTTAATTTTTCATGCTGCCACTCTTCTTCTGAAGGCAGTGCTATCACCTGCATACCTGCGGCCTTGGCGGCACGGATGCCGGTAATGGAATCTTCAAACACCAGGCAATCGGCCGGAGCTACCCCGAGCTGACTGGCCGCCAGCAGGTAAATATCTGGTGCGGGCTTGCCCTGCTCAACCATTTCGATACAACAGTACGCCGCAAAGTAATCGCGAATGCCCAGGGTGTCCAGGGTAGTATCCATCAACACCTGAGCAGAGTTGGTCGCCACCGCAATGGGGAGCTTCTGCTGCTGCAATTGCTGCAGCAATGCCACAACACCGTCCTTGGCCTGGCCATTTCGGGCAATCGCCTGTCTTACTTTCGCAATAATGACCGCTTCGGTCTCGGCCAGGCTCTGCCCCTGCCAGGGGTTTTGCCGATACCAGAATTCAGCCACGGCTTTGGTGGTCATGCCCACTGTTTGTTTGGTATCGGCCAGTTGCAGCGGAACCCCCAACTGGCGGAACACCTGATACTCGGCTTGTTGCCACATGGGCTCGGAGTCAATCAGCACTCCATCCATATCAAAGATAACGGCTTTTACCACTGGGTCTCCCTATGCAATCAATGGTACGGTTGCGAATTCATCCCTCAGATTTTAGTTTGAGATGAAGGCTATGCAATCGATGTTGGTATCGCTGCTTGCCTGACAGCCAATTGCTTCACAGCAAAAAAGGCTGACCTGCCAACCAATACAAAGCGGCGAGGTTCACTACCACCGTCAGCCAAAACACCGTTAAGAAGCTGGTTGTGGCTGATTTATGCCGCAAGCGACTCTGAGCTAGTAAGGCTCCGGGCCAGCCACCTGCCAGTGACAACAGATGCAACGTAGACTCGGGGGTACGCCAGCTTTGGCGCTTGGCTTTGTGCTTATCCCATGCATAGCTTAGAAAGGTCAGCAGGCTCAGGCCAACATAAGCCGCCAAAAAATAGGGATGCAGTCGGCCGGCCCAGCACGCCAGTGCCAACAGCAGGAAAAACACCACCGAAACGGACAGAGGCACATTGGAGGCGGAGCGGGCTTTTTTCACCTTCAGCTTTTCGCCGGCAAAAGTGACGGCCTGGGCCTGCAAGCGCCCTTGCCCATCTTTGGCTACCGAGTAAGTAACTACCTCGTTGAGTACAGGCCGCCGGCTGCGATTTTGCACGGATTTTATGTGGAAAAACACCTTTTCCCCACTTTGCATCGGCTGAATAAAACCAAAGCCTTTGGCATCATTCCATTGGGTTATTTTTCCTTTGAAACGCATGATTTGTCCTTGTATCAACTAATCGAGCGGCTGTTGAGATAGAGTTAAATACACTCCGCCTCACGCCTGTTCCTCAATAATTTCAGATGCTGCTGATACCCAGCTTCGCTGTATGCTTTGGATGCTGGGTTCATAAAGCCATGTTGCCATGCTGTGCTACTGGCTTGAACGCCCGGCTGCTGCGACAAAACAGCACAGGCTGCGCGAACGTCAAACTGCGGCTCACTGGCACCGAAAATAACGTGTACCGGTGCGCCGGGGCTAAGTGTAAGGTAGGGTTGAATTTGCCCCGGATAAAACAGTACGGCTTGTTGTACCAGGCTGACACCCGGCTTAGCCAACGCATGCCAGAGCGCACTGGCACCGGCGCTAAAGCCAATGGCAAGAGCCAAGGGATCCGTGTATTCAGTCAACGTCTGGCGCACCAGGCTGGAATAATGCTCATGGCCACAACATTCGGTGTAGGCCTGATAAGCTTGCTGCTCATCGCTGAACGACTGCGGCTGCCCCTGATAAGGGTCCAGCACACGGATGCTGCAATCAGGCACCGCCAGATCCTGCAATAGCTGCTGCAGCCCTCGGCACCGGCCAAAAATATCGCTGACAATCAACAAGTTCGGCATTGGCTGATTAT
>SKGJ01000121.1 GCA_007117525.1 Alkalimonas sp. | reverse complement strand
GCCACACTCATTTGCTGATACCAGGCCGCATCGTCCATCAGGCGGGAAACCTCCCGGACAATGCTGTCTGTGTCCGTCCCTACCAGCAGGACAGTGCCGGCAGCAACAGCTTCTGGCCGTTCTGTGGTATCGCGCATCACCAGCACCGGTTTGCCCAGCGATGGTGCTTCTTCCTGAATGCCACCCGAGTCGGTTAGCACCAGATACGATTGGCGCATCAGATAGACAAAAGGCAGGTAATCCTGCGGTTCAATCAGGTGAATATTGGCTTGTTCGCCCAGCAGGCGATACACCGGCTCGCGCACATTGGGGTTGAGATGCACCGGATAGACAAAATCACAGTCCGGGTACTGCCTGGCCAGTTGCTGCAAGGCGGCGCAGATGTTTTCAAAGCCACTGCCAAAGCTTTCCCGGCGATGGCCGGTGATCAAAATCATCCGTCGCTGCTGACCATAAGGCAGCTTGGCCGACAATTGCTGACGCAAGGCATCGTCCTGATCAATTTTTTCAACCACCGCCAGTAAGGCATCGATCACCGTGTTGCCGGTCACTTCAATTTGCGCTGCCGGCACACCTTCAGCCAGCAGGTTTTGCCGGGCGGTCGCTGTGGGTGCGAAGTGCAACTGGGTCAGGACTCCGGTGAGTTTGCGATTGGCTTCTTCGGGCCAGGGGCTGAACAAGTCACCGGTTCGCAAACCAGCCTCGACATGACCAATGGCGATTTTTTCATAGTAACAAGCTAAAGCCGTAGCAAAGGTGGTGCTGGTATCACCGTGCACCAACACCAGATCCGGTTGCCAGTCACGCAACACGGCTTTTAAACGCTCTAAAATGGTGATGGTGACATCAAACAAATCCTGCCCCGGTTTCATTATGTCCAAATCGTAATCCGGTTGGATGGCAAATAAATCCAGCACCTGATCCAGCATCTGCCGGTGCTGCGCCGTGACACAGACACGGTTGTCGATGCCGTGGGCCTGCTGCAATTGAGTAACCAGAGGCGCCATTTTGATGGCTTCCGGGCGAGTTCCGAACACAATCAGTGTTTTTAGCATGGGTTGACCTTATCCTTAATGCTGGACCATGAGCGAATATCCTAAGCGCGATGGTAGCAAAAAAATACCATCCAAGGTGAAGTTTTTGCTGTCAATCCCTTGCAAACCGTGCCCTTCACTGCGGCTGGCTATTGCGCTTTAACCGGCTATCGTTTAGGCTGATATTTATTTTTGACAGGTAAGTCGAACAAGCAGCAATGGAGTGCGGGTATCTGCTTCAGTCGTACAGTTTCCCGGCTTATACAGCGTCGCTGGCCCTTGCTGGTATCGTTCGATACAACCACGGACTGGTCGCTCTTTGGTGACTGGTTAGTAACCATCACCCACCCAGGTGGGAAGCAAGGAATCTATGAAGCAAGAATTCAGTAAAGTCTCCGTCATTGGTTTGGGCTACATTGGCTTGCCCACGGCTGCAGTGATCGCCTCACGCGGTGTCCAGGTGCATGGTGTTGATGTCTCCGAGCACGCCGTTCGTACCATCAACCAAGGCAAAATTCATATTGTTGAGCCCGATCTCGACATGCTGGTGCAGGCAGCGGTCTCAACCGGCAAACTAAAAGCTGCGCTGAAGCCCGAACAAGCCGATGTCTTTATGATTGCCGTACCCACTCCGTTTCAGGATGGGAAAAAACCCGACTTGAGTTACATTGAAGCTGCGATTCAAGCCATTGCCCCTTGCCTGGAAAAAGGCAATCTGATCATCCTGGAGTCCACCTCGCCAGTTGGCACCACCGAGCAAATCGCCCGCTGGTTGGCTGAGCTTCGCCCGGATTTGACCCTGCCGCATCAGGACCCGGAGCTGGCGGACATTTTCATTGCACACTGCCCCGAGCGGGTTCTTCCTGGGCGGGTATTGCAAGAGCTGGTCAGCAATGACCGCATTATCGGTGGCATCAGCCCACGTTGTGCCCAGCAAGCCATGGCACTGTACCAATTGTTTGTCCGTGGCGAGTGCCTGATGACCGATGCCCGTACCGCCGAGATGGCCAAACTGACCGAGAATTCCTTTCGCGACGTCAACATTGCCTTTGCCAATGAGTTGTCGATGGTGTGCGATCACCTGAAAATCAACGTCTGGGAATTGATCCAACTGGCCAATCGCCACCCCCGGGTTAACATCTTAAACCCTGGGCCAGGTGTCGGTGGCCACTGCATCGCGGTGGATCCCTGGTTTATTGTGGACTCGGCCCCCGAGCAAGCCAAGATGATCCGGCTGGCACGCGAAATCAACGATGCCAAACCCCAGTATGTGATAGAGCGGGTGAAAAAAGCAGCGGATGAATTCAAACGTCCGGTGATTGCCTGTCTCGGCCTGGCGTTTAAGGCCGATATTGACGATCTACGGGAAAGCCCGGCGCTGGATATCGCAAGGCAGCTGAGCGAACAAGGGGTCGGTGACGTTCTGTGGGTTGAGCCCAACATTCACCAATTGCCAGAAAAATACCGGGCCCATCAGCAGCGGCTGGTTTCACTGCACGAAGCCTTAGAGCGCGCCCATATTTTGGTGGTGCTGGTGGATCACAAACAGTTTAAGTCCCTCAAGCCTGGCGATGTTGCTGCCAAGGTCGTCATCGATACCCGCGGCTTGTTTGGTTAACCGGCTGCAAAAGGAGATAAAGCATGAAAACGACAACAAGGATTTTATCCGGTATAGCGCTGCTGGCAGCGCTGACCGCCTG
>SKGJ01000071.1 GCA_007117525.1 Alkalimonas sp. | reverse complement strand
ATCTCGCCCGGGTCGAATTGCTGCCTTACCAGGGCCAGCAGTTGTCTGCTGAGGATCAGGGGCGTGCACTCTGGTATCTGGACTGGCACAATTTTTACCAGATGGATGCCGCTACCTTGCAGCAGCAATTGGATGCGTTTTGGCAACACTATGCCAGCCAAAGTTCTGCTCAAGCCCCTTCTTTTAGTCATCAACAGGCCTGCAGCTTACTCGAGCTTGACTGGCCTTGCGATCTAACCACCCTAAAGCGCCAGTACCGCAGTCTGGCTTTGCAGCATCACCCGGATAGAGGCGGAGACGCAGACAGCTTCGTCCAGATCCGAATGGCTTATCAGCAACTTAGAGCTGAATTTCTTTAGGCTGGCATCCGACTGATTTGGTGTTCATTATTCGTTACACTGTGGCGGCTGTGTGATTTTCAATAAAGTGCATTAAAAATAGGCCTTGCCAAGGGTTGAACTCCATGGGGTATCTGCGTACACTGTATTTTTGTAATTAAAAGAGTACGATTTGTATTTTTAAGTTTACAGTTGGTGCCGACCTGCTCCGATCAGACAGCAGCGATGGCAAAGCTGCCTTAAACTTGAAGCTGCCTAAAGAGGAACCTTACCATGACCACCCGTGTAGATGACCTGCGCATCAGCTCTGAGCGCCTGTTAAGCCCACCCAATGTATTAAAGCAGGCCTTGCCATTGTCGGAACAGGGCGCATTATTTGTGCAGCAAGCACGAGAGACCATTGCCGACATTATTCACGGCCGGGATCCGCGTCTTTTGGTGGTGACCGGGCCTTGCTCCATTCATGATCCGGTGTCGGCACTGGAGTACGCAGAGCGGTTAAAAGAGCTTCAGCAACGCTACAGCGATAGCCTCTACATTGTGATGCGGGTTTACTTTGAAAAACCACGCACTACGGTAGGTTGGAAAGGCTTTATCAATGATCCGCATTTGAACGATTCGTTTGATCTTGAGACTGGCCTGACCTGGGGCCGCGAGTTGCTGCTCAAATTAGTCGAGATGGAACTGCCCACCGCAACCGAAGCGCTGGATCCGATCAGCCCGCAGTACTTGTCCGATTTAATCAGTTGGGCGGCGATAGGGGCCCGCACTGTGGAGTCGCAAACCCACCGCGAAATGGCCAGTGGTTTGTCGATGCCGGTCGGCTTTAAAAATGGCACCGATGGCAACCTAAGCATTGCTTTGAATGCCCTGCAGTCGGCAGCCAGCCCACATCGCTTTATTGGTTTGAGTCAACGGGGTGAGGTCGCTTTGGTCGAAACCAAGGGCAACCCGGATGGCCATATTATTCTGCGGGGTGGCAAGCAGCCGAATTACGATGAAAAAAGCATCGGCGAAGCCGTCGCTGCCCTGGACAAACTGGCGCTGGCCACTGCGGTAGTGGTGGATTGCAGCCATGGCAACTCCAACAAAGATCACAATCGTCAGCCAGAGGTGGCCACTGCGGTGATTGAACAGCGCCAGGCCGGCAACAAAGCCATAATAGGCATTATGCTGGAGAGTCATTTGCATGCGGGTCGGCAGGATATTGTCAATGGCAAAGCACCTTTGTATGGCGTCTCGGTGACCGATGCCTGCATCGACTGGGACACCACTGCAAAGCTGCTGGCTGAATGCCATCAGCGGATGCAGCAAAGCTTGGTCGCTGCTGCATGAGTGGTTCGCCGGAACAACAGGCGCTGGCGCCGCTTCGGGCACAAATCGATGCGCTGGATACCGAACTGGTGCAGCTGCTGGCCAAGCGAGCCGAAGTAACCGCCGAAGTTGGTCGGGTCAAGCAGCAGTTTGGCTTGCCGGTCTACATGCCGGCACGAGAACAAGCATTACTGCAAGCCAGGCGCGAGCAAGCCACCCAGCATGGTTTATCGCCAGAATTGATCGAAGATGTACTACGCCGGGTGATGCGCGAGTCTTACCAGACCCAAGAGCACAGCTTTGTCTGTTGCCGACCAGCCGGTGGCAAGGTGGTGGTGGTCGGTGGTGCCGGCGCACTTGGCAGCCGTTTTGTCAGCCTGTTTCAACGATCCGGCTATCAGGTGCAGGTGCTGGAAGCCGATGATTGGCCCAACGCCAGCGCATTATGCCAGGAGGCAGCATTGGTCTTGATGGCGACTCCAATCACCTTAACCTGCCAGCTGATTGCCCAATTGCCTGAGTTGCCAGAAGATTGCGTATTGGCTGATATCACCAGCATCAAACAGCAGCCGTTGGCTTGCATGCTGGCCAAGCATCGTGGTCCGGTGCTGGGTTTGCACCCGATGTTTGGCCCCGATGTCAGCAATTTGGTGAAACAGGTCATAGTGGTGTGTGATGGCCGCTTTGCCGAACAAAGCGATTGGCTGCGTCAGCAGTTGGTGGTTTGGGGGGCCGAGCTGGTCGGGCAAAGTGCGGCGGTGCATGATGAACGAATGCAGCTGATCCAGGGCATGCGGCACTTCACCTCCTTGGTGTATGGGGTGCATCTGGCCGAAGAAAATGCCAACTTGCCCGAGCTGCTGGCGCTCAGTTCACCGATTTACCGGCTGGAGCTGGCGATGATCGGTCGCTTGTTTGCGCAAAATGCCGAGCTATACGCCGACATTATGCTGTCTTCGGCCCAAACCTCGGCACTGTTGGAGCGATACCTACAGCGCTTTCAGCAAGTTTTGTCCTTGGTGCAACAGTCCGACAAAGCGGCCTTGATGACTGAGTTCAATAAGGGCAAAGCCTATTTTGGT
>SKGJ01000203.1 GCA_007117525.1 Alkalimonas sp. | reverse complement strand
CATTATCATAGCGCACAATTTTTCGCCTGGTGTAGCCAGGACCTGACAAAGTAGCAGTAGGTAGCAGTAAATGGTCAACTTAGTAATCATGCGTCATGGTGAAGCTGAAGCCTTGCAGAGCACCGATGCCATGCGGCAGCTCACTGCCAAAGGCCGGTCTGAAGTGACTCACATGGCCAGCTGGCTGCAGCAGCACTACCCGGCTTTTGATCGGGTGCTGTGCAGCCCTTACACCCGGGCTCGCCAAACGGCAGAGTTGATGGTGATGAAGCAACCGGCCAGTTGTCAGCTCGGTCTGCTTAGTGATCTGGTACCCGAGGGCGACCCATTGCAGGTGCAACTCTATCTGGATGCGCTTTGGTCGACTGCTCCTGAGCAGCGTATTTTGTTGGTATCCCACATGCCGCTGGTCAGCTTTTTGGTGCAAGGCTTTAGCCATGCCGGTCAATGTCCGGTCTTTAGCACTGCCGGCATGGCTTGTTTGCAGTACCAGCCTGGCAACAGTGGTGACTTGTTGGAGTCCATGTCGCCGTCTGAGTTGAATCTGCTGTCGGTTTAATACATATCTCTATCGGCCACAGCCCCTTTCGGCAGCCGCAGCAACACCAGCAAGGCGCCATCGCGTCCCCAGCTGCGCGGAGCACTGTGAAAGGCCCGGACATTGGGGTGTTGGATCAGCCAGTTGGGCACTTTACGGGCCAGAATGCCCAATCCTTTGCCATGCACAATGCAGGCGCAGTGCAGCTGTTGCTGCTGACACCAGTGCAGCAGGGCGGCCAATTCCAGCTTGGCTTGCTGTTGCGTCATACCATGCAGATCCAGCGTGACCTGAGGTTGGATTTGGCCCCGTTTTAATGCTCTGGCCAGCAGCGGATCCTCACCATCGGCCACAAAGCTCTGCGCCCCTTCATTGCAGACATAGCCTTCGTATTGGTCGGAAAAATAGAACAGCGCTTGCTGCTCGGTTTCTGGCCGGGCTTTTGCTTTAGTTTTTGCTGCAACCGGAGTAGAATGATGCCACTTTTTGTCCTGCACCATCGGCGATGCATCGGCGACAATGTCGCGAAACAACTGGCTGTCTTCCGGGCTTATTTCGGTTTTTTTCGGCATGGTGCAAGTGTAATCAAACGAGTCGGGCAACACAAATCAGTCGCGTTGCCTGCCGCTGCTAAATCTGGATAATTATGATCACAGACCCCAATCAGCCTGCTGAACAGCCTTTGTTCAGCCCGGAGCTGGCACAAGATGCCCTGGAGCAACTGCACACGGTACAAGACTGGCTGCGCTTTGCTGTCAGTAAAATGAACCAGGGCGAGGTGTATCTGGGTCATGGTACCGACAACCCCTGGGATGAAGCTGCCAGTCTGATGTCTGCAGTGCTGGCGCTGCCGCCCATGACCGATGAACGCTTGTTTCCGGCCCGGTTGACGGTGCGAGAGCGCGAGGATTTTCTGGCCTTGTTGCAGCAACGCATCGAGCAGCGCATCCCTGCCGCCTACCTGACGCAGCAAGCCTACTTTGCCGGCTTACCATTTTACGTGGATGAGCGGGTTCTGGTCCCACGCTCTCCGATAGCGGAGCTGATTGGGCAAAGCTTTCAGCAGCAACTCAAAGGGCGTGAGCCTGGCCGGATCCTGGACTTGTGTACCGGCTCTGGCTGCATTGCCATTGCTTGCGCCTATCAATTTGCCGAAGCCGAGGTGGATGCTGCGGACATCAGTCCGGATGCACTGGCGGTGGCTGAATACAATATTGCGCAGCATCGGCTGGAGCACCGGGTCTTTCCATTGTTGTCGGATGGTTTCGATGGCCTGGCGGGCCAACAGTACGATCTGATTGTCACCAACCCGCCGTATGTCGATGCAGAAGACATGGCTGATTTGCCATCGGAGTTTTTACACGAGCCGGAGCTCGGGCTGGCATCTGGAGCGGATGGGCTGGCGCTGACACGTCGCATCCTAGCCGAAGCAGCCCGGCACTTAACCGATGACGGGGTGCTGATCTGTGAGGTGGGCAACAGCATGGTGGCCTTGCAGCAGCAACTGCCTGACGTTGGCTTGAACTGGCTGACTTTTGAGCAGGGTGGTATTGGGGTATTTTCGATTGATAAAGCAGAATTGCTGCGCTGTCAGCAGCAACTGGAGGAATGGTAAATGGCGGGCAACAGCATCGGGCAATTATTTCGGGTCACCACTTTTGGTGAAAGTCATGGACCCGCCATTGGCGGCATCGTCGATGGCTGTCCGCCGGGCCTTACGATCACGGCTGAAGAATTGCAGCTGGAGTTAGACCGTCGAAAGCCGGGGACCTCACGCTACACCACAGCGCGACGCGAAGCGGATGAGGTGAAAATTTTATCCGGTGTGTTTGAAGGCATCAGTACCGGCTGTTCCATCGGTCTGTTGATTGAGAATACCGATCAGCGCTCGCAGGACTACTCCAAAATCAAAGAGGTGTTTCGTCCGGGGCATGCCGACTACACCTATTGGCATAAATTTGGTATTCGTGATTATCGGGGGGGCGGCCGCTCATCGGCACGGGAGACAGCAATCCGGGTGGCCGCAGGCGCTATTGCCAAGAAATACCTGCGGGAAAAGTTTGGTGTTGAAATTCGAGGCTACCTGGCGCAGCTTGGTCCGGTGGCCGTGGAGCAGGTGCAGTGGGAACAAGTGGATCAGAATCCGTTCTTTTGTCCGGATCCATCCAAGCTTGAGGCGCTGGATAGCTACATGCGTG
>SKGJ01000427.1 GCA_007117525.1 Alkalimonas sp. | reverse complement strand
TAAGGGTCCAGCACACGGATGCTGCAATCAGGCACCGCCAGATCCTGCAATAGCTGCTGCAGCCCTCGGCACCGGCCAAAAATATCGCTGACAATCAACAAGTTCGGCATTGGCTGATTATTCAACTCTATCTGCCACTTCGAGCTTTTCCAACTCATCCAGCAATGCCAGTCCCTGCTCCGCATTTGCTCTGGCTGCACGCACTTCAAATCGGACCTGAGCATCGTATTCAGTCAACGCCATGGTAGATAGCTCTTCAATGAGTTTGTTGACACTGATATTGCGACTTTGTGCCAGCGCTTTTAGTCGGTTCGCTTTATCCTCAGGCATTCGGATCGTAAGGGTTGTCATCGTAACACCTCCAAAAGTTGCTCCGGCCTCATGACCTTTGAATGCACTAAAGGTGCAACAAGTCAGGGCCTGGGTATGGGCTTATCCATTGTCAGCCGCTTGTGCCAGAAATGGTAGCTGCAGTGCAGCATCAAAAGCGCTGCTAACGGCACCTGTGTACGAATTACTTTTCCATTATCCCAACAACTGCACCACCCCAATCCCCAGCAACAGGGTTAACCCCAGACTAAGCAAAGAGCCAAGCAGGATGTACTCGGTTAAGGCCCGATCATTGGCATTGCGCAAATCGCTAAAGCGCAGCACCGATTTGGCGGCGATCACAAAACCAACCCCGCCGTATTGCCCGACTAAAATCAGTGTCAGCACCAGCACCCGCTCCATCATGCCAATCCAATGACCAGCTGTTGGCAAGCCTGAGCCGGCACCGGTCGCAGGTGTCGCAATTTGATTCAAGATAAAACCAATCACCACCGATGCCGGCTTTAATACCAACAAATACGCCAGCACCAGCAGTAACATCTTAGGGCTAAGCATGCTAGGTAGCAAAGCCAGCAACTGCGCTATGCTGGTATCGGTTAACACCAACCAGATCAGGCCTATCACCAGCAGGTGCAGCAGCTGATCCAGCAAAAAGTACCGAAACCCCTGCAGATAGGATTTGGCTAAATCAATCAGGCAATGACTAACCGCAATCAGTAGCGCCGAGCCTAGCAGCAGCCAGCCGCTTAGTACCGACCAACTGAGCCAATGCCACAGCATAAGCACTGCTAAGGTCAGGCCAAAATGCAACAAGCTGTGGTAATAGAGTGCAGCAGCACGCCAATGCTGGCTGGCCCTGGCCTGCACCCAGGCGGTGGGCTGAAAGAAGAAATCGGCCAGCACATGGGCCAGCAGCAAACTCAGCAATAAGCTCAGATCGGTCATAATGCCATACTCCGGCAAATATGCTGCTCACAATAAGTCAGAAATGCCTGCAGCAATTGATAATCAAAATGACTGTTATTCAGCAGCTTGGTGACATTGGCTCTGGAGGTACCGAGCTTTTGGGCCAAGGCCTCATGCGCCAGTCCGGGATTGACCAGATGCAACAACACGGCTTCCGCTTGGCGGGCAGTCAGCTTGGACAACATGGCGTCGGCCAGCTGAACCGGTACGGCTAAAGTGCTCTCCAGCTCGCTTTGCTGACAACGAAGTTGCAAACGCTGGGCACTACTCAGACTATCCAGGCCGGTGCCCGATAAAGTAAAAGCCGGACCAGTGGCACTTTTAATGTCCTGCCGTAAGTTGGTCACTGCACCGATGCCAATGCTGATTTTGCAATCCTGCCCCAGACTGAGCAGCGTTAAGCGAATACACACCGCCAATCGCACCCCATATTGAGGTTTCGCCAGCAGCAGCTGGAAGGCATCGCCGCGATAAAAGCTGTAGCTGAGCGCCCAATCTTCGGCTTTCGAAGCAAACAGCTGCTCCAGCTGATACAGTACGCTATCGTACCGATCGGCCTTGATTGCGCGGGATTGAATTAAATCGCCGGTTAAAACGGCATAGCTAGTAGCATAGTTTCTGGCATCGTGTGCGGACATAACTGAGCTGCATAAGTAGACTTAGCCTAAAGTGTAACCGAAAAAAGTTACAAGTAAAGAATGAAACCAAATTCAGTTACATTTGAAATTGAAACCAAAAACAGTTACACAAAAGACTTTCATCATTCTCGATCTCTACTTTCTGCGGCCCGCTTTGGCTTTTGGCCTGGCGTTAGCTTGTGATGAAACAGCACCTTTCGGCTTAGCCTTGGCTTTCGAACCAGCCTTGCCTGAGCGCTCCAGGTCGATGGTGGTTTCGGATGCCTTATTGGCCCGCCCGGTCAGCACTTTACGCGAAATGCTTTTTAACAACGAATCGCGGGTGCTGACTTCAAAACCTGGTTTGCTAATGCGCTTAATGGTGCTGCCCATTAATTTTTGAATGCGCTCCAGGCTTTGCTCTTCTTCACGACTGACAAAGGAAATGGCATGGCCCTTGGCCCCTGCCCGACCGGTACGGCCAATGCGGTGCACGTAATCTTCCGGCAAATACGGCAGATGAAAGTTGACCACATAATCCAGCCCCTGAATATCCAGGCCCCGGGCGGCGACTTCGGTGGCAATCAGCACCTGCAACTTGGCCGATTTAAAATCCGCCAGGGCGCGGCGCCGTGCACCCTGGCTTTTATCGCCGTGGCACACCGCTGCTTCAATGCGGCGCTGCTGCAGGCCGGCTAATAAACGGTCTGCCTGCTCTTTGGTGCTGGTAAACACCAATACCTGAAACCAGTTTTGCTCGGCCAGCAACTGCTCGAATAACTCGATTTTGCGGCTTTCTTCCACCGGATACACCACGTGGTGGACTGTATCCGCCGCACTGTTGGCTTTGGTGACCCGGATTTGCTGGTGATTCTTCAGAATTTTATGCGACAACTCATTGACCGCCGGCGAGGTGGTGGCAGAAAACAACAAGGTTTGCCGGTTGCGGGCGGTCATTTGCAGCAGCTTCAACACATCGGTGCTAAAGCCCATATCCAGCATACGGTCGGCTTCATCCAGCACCACAAATTCCACATCGCTTAAAATCACGTTACCAAGCGCCATATGCTCCAGCAAACGGCCTGGGGTACTAATCACCAGATCGACGCCAGCCGCCAGTTTACTGGCCTGGCCGCCCATTTTGACGCCGCCGTACAGTGCAGTCACGCTCAGTGGCACAAACTGCGCGTAAGCTGTGATGGCTGTGCCGATTTGTTCAGCCAATTCGCGGGTTGGTGTTAAAACCAAGGCTCTTGGACGGCGCGGCGAAGTGGCCTTAGGCGTATCCAACATGCGCTGCAGCACGGGAATGGCAAAAGCGGCCGTTTTACCGGTACCGGTTTGCGCCGTCACCTGCAAATCCTTGCCCCGACGAGCCGGCACGATGGCCTGGGCTTGCACCGGCGTCATCTCACTGTAACCGCACTCAATCAGAGCACGCTGTAAATCTGCCGCTAAATCTAACGATGAAAATTGCATAGGCGTTCCTCTGCAGAATGGCTACCCTTGAGCAGGGGCAAAATTAGTCACTGGCGTCGTCGTGATGATCACGCGGCTGGTGCTGACAGGCCCGGGCCAGAATTTCAACATAAAAGCCCGGTAAGTCTTGCGCCACCGCAGCATCGATCTGTTGATTGATGTCTGAGGGAAAAATTTTGACGGCGACGTCTTCGGTGGCGCCAAAACGGCAATCAAAGGTCCAATAGTCCATGCCAGCTGGCAGTGCTTTGCGCCGCTCCCGCTGCAGATACTTTTTAATTTCATGCTTAATCGCATCGACCCAACGAGCGGGTTTTAACTTGGGGTGCGTTAACGAGAATGTCTTTTTCATACCTATCCTACCCATGTGCACGACTCAGAAAAGCTGACCGCGCTTAGAAAACGCGCATTCTACATGGAAGCGTAGAAGATAACCGCCACTATCTGCAATTTTGACAGAACTAATGAAAATTAGCCGTCACAGCCAGGCTAGTCATTTAAGACGTGCACCATGCCCGGCAATAACCGGAGCATGGTGCTTAACTGTTTTTTGCGCTTCGAATGTTAAACACCACCGCATACAGAACAGGCACGGCCACCAGCGTCAGCACGGTAGCAAAGGCCAGGCCGCCCATAATGGTCACCGCCATGCTGTTAAAAAACGCATCCCACAGCAGTGGCAGCATGCCCAAAATGGTGGTGAGCGCCGCCAGGATCACCGGACGGATCCGGCTGATGCTGGCCTGGACAATGGCTTCTATTTTATCTGGCAACTGCTGCAGTTGCAGATCGATTTCATCCACCAGCACAATGGCATTTTTCATCAGCATGCCCGATAAGCTTAAAAAGCCCAGCAAGGACGTAAAGCCAAACGGCAGGCCGGACAACAGCAGTGCCGTCGTCACCCCGCAAATCGCCATCGGCACAATCAGCCAAATCACCAGTGGCTGCTTGAACGAGCCAAACAACAAAATGCTAATCACCAGCATCACCAAAAAGCTCAGCGGCAACTGATTGGCCAGCGATTGCTGGGCTTCGGCCGAGTCTTCGTATTCACCGCCTAAGGTTAACCGGTAGCCGGTCGGCAGCGGTAATTGCTCGAGCTGATCTTTGATCTGACGTAGCGCCTGATCGGCGGTAACGCCAAGCACAGGCTCGGCTTCCACCGTCAAGGTGCGAACCCGGTCGCGGCGATGAATACGGGCTTCTTCGCTGCGGGTGTGCAGGCCATCAATCACCTGGGTAATGGGAATGTAACTGTTGTCGACCGAACTCCAAATCATCCGATCCTGCAGGTTATCGACACTCAGCCGCTCATGCGCCGGTGGCCTCACCACAATCGGAATTTGCCGATCGGCTTCACGGTAGACCCCGCTTCGCACCCCGGTAGTGGCAAGTTCCAGCGTTTGCGCTAAATCAGTGCGGTTCACCCCGGCTACCCTGGCCCGCTCTTCATTGAAATCAGGTACAATCACCAGTTCACGCTGCCGCCAGTTTTGCCGGATATCGGTAATCACGCCACTGGCCCGCATGATGCCTTCCACCTGTTGGGCATAGCGGCGCAGCTCGGCTTCATCGGCACCGGATAGTCGCACCTGCAACTTGGCACCAGCGCCCGGACCAAACATCAGTTGCTGCAAATAGATGGTGCCTTGCGGCAACTCGGGCGGCATTTGCTCGCGCAGCCGCTGCATCAAGGGTGGAATTTCATCACGATGCCCAGTGCGCACAATCAGCTGGCCATAGGCCGGATTGGGCAACTCAGGAGCATAGGTCAACATGAAACGGCTGGCACCAGCACCGACAAAACTGCTGACAGACTCGACCTCGGGTTGCTGCAGTAAAAAATCTTCCAGGTGGCCAATATCCCGCGATGTGGCCTGGATATCCGAGCCTTGTGGCAGGTAGTAATTGACGTAGAAAATCGGCGTGTTCGAGGCCGGAAAAAACACCTGCTGCACCTTGCCAAAACCAAGCACACTAATCAGGGTGAGTAGCACCAGTCCGCCCAGCGTCAGCCAGCGATGACGCAGCGCCCGCTGCAGCAAAGCAGCGTAGTGGCGATAAAAACGACCGGCATAAGGATCGGCCGAAACCCCGCTGGCCGGCTTAAACAGGTAATGGCCAAACAGCGGCGTCACAGTGACGGCCAACACCCAGCTCAGCAGCAACGAAATGCCAATCACCGCAAACAACGAAAACAAAAACTCACCGGTAGCATCTGGCGACAAACCAATGCCAGCAAAGGCCATAATGCCAATGACGGTAGCACCCAGCAACGGGATTTGCGTGCGGCCGGCCGCTTCCCGGGCGGCCTGGCGCGAGCTCAAGCCTCGCTGCCTATTGATCAACATGGTTTCGGCCACCACAATGGCATTATCAACCAGCATGCCCATGGCGATGATCAGCGCTCCCAGCGAAATCCGCTCCATCTCAATGTGCCAGAGCCGCATAAAAAATACCGTACCAAGCACCGTCAGCAGCAAGGTTGCTCCCACCACCAACCCAACCCGCCAGCCCATGGCCAGGCAGAGCACGCCAATCACAATCAGCAGCGACAGCGCCAGATTGACGATAAAATCGTTGATGGCTTTTTCCACCACCAGATGCTGCTGGTAAATCGGCTGCAGCGTCACCCCAAGCGGAATTTGCGCCTGCAACAGCTCAAGATGCTGATCAACGGCTTTACCGACATCGACAATATTGGCATCGCTTAAACCGGCCACCGCCAGGGTAAAGGCCGGTTTGCCGTTAAAGCGAATGAGTTCGCTCGGCGTTTCCACCGCATCGCGCCGCACCTCGGCCACATCGTAGATACTGAGCTGCTCGGTCGAGCCCGGGTTGCCAATACGGACGTTTTCAATGGCAGCCACAGAATCAAGCCCAGGCTTGCTGACCAGCCGCACCCGCTTATCGCCAACCAGCACCGAGCCGGCGGAGGCCACCGCATTTTCTGATTGCAGCGTATCGACAATCACCCCTGGCGGTAAGCCCAGCCCTAGCAGGCGCTCGTGCGGGATTTCAACGTAAATGGCTTCTTGCGGCTCACCGGCAGTTTGCACCTTAGCGACCCCTGGTACCGTTAGCATTTCGCGCCGTAAAAAGCTCGCCAGCTCGCGGACCTCCCGATCGCTGAAGCCTTCAGCGGTTACCGCATAGAAAATGCCAAACACATCGCCAAAATCATCATTGACCATCGGAGTCAGCACACCCCCGGGTAACTCTGGCTTAATATCAGTGACTTTGCGCCTGAGCTCATCCCAGATCTGTGGCATCTGGCTGCCATCGTATTTGTCCTGGATTTCGACCCTAATCTCCGACATGCCCGGCATGGATTTCGAGCTGATACGCTTTAACTGCGACAGCTGCTGAATGGCCGACTCCATTTTTTCCGTCACTTCGCGCTCGACTTCCTCGGCGGTCGCCCCCGGGTACGGCGTCATCACAATGGCTTCTTTTAAGGTAAAGGCCGGATCTTCCAACCGGCCAATGGTAGCAAGGGCCCACAGGCCGCCCAGAAAACACAGCAACACCAACAACCAGGTGTTGATTTGCTTGTCAATGGCGTAACTGGCAATGTTCATCCGTTATCCCCGCTCAGTACGCCTGAAAGGGGCGCACCCGTTGCCCCTGCTGCAAATGCACGTGACCAGCCGATACCAGTTGATCGCCATGCTGCACGCCGCTGAGGATATCAACTTGCTGGCCATGAATTTGGCCAAGCTCCACCTGAACCCGCTCTACTGTCTGGCTGTCACCAAGGTAACGCCAGACATAAAACTGCTCCGGCGTACCAGTATCAATCGCCGACAAAGGCACCGATAAATTGCTTTGCTGCAAGCTACGCTCGGTCACCACATTCACTGTCATCCCCGGCAACAGATTCACCCCGGCCACCGGTTGCAAAGCGAAGGAAACCCGATAAGTCTGGGTGATGGCATCGGCCTCAGTAGCATGCTCGCGGTACTGCAGCACCACCCCGTCATCCAAACCTGGCAGGCGCAACGAAACCCGGTAATCAGCGCTGTCGTTCACCAGGCGCATCAACTGCTCCGGCACATTGATATGCACCCTTAGCTCACTGATGTTCTGCACCCGCAGCACCGGCGTCCCTGCCGCCACCGTGGAATAGCGCTCAATCAACCGGCGGGTGATCAGCGCATCAAAGGGGGCTTCCAACCGGGCGTGCTCGACATTGCGCCGGGCATTATCCAGCGCTACTTTGGCCAGATCGTAACTGGTTTGCAGTTGCTCAAAATCGGACGGCGTTAAAATGCCCTGCTCGCGCAGCGGCCTGGCTCTTTCCAGATCGCGCTTTGCCTGCTCCAGCTGCACCCTGGCCTGTTGCAACGCCAGCTGGTAATCGGCAGGATCCAGCGCCGCCAACAGCTCACCGGCCGGCACTACCTGACCTTGCTGCACCGCCAATTCCGTCACCCGGCCCCCGACCTGAAATGCCAGATCAACGGTGCTGACCGCATCGACCCGGCCGACAAAACTGCGGCTGCTGTGCTGGGTATCGCCATTGACGGTCACCAGCCTTACGGTCACTGGCGCCTGCTGGTCTGTATCATCCGGAGCTTTTGAGCAGCCTGTCAGCCCAAGTGACAGTACTAGCAACAAGGTCAAAGTACCTGTTGTTTTTACGAAGAAAGCTTTCATGGCATCAGCTCCTTAGCGCGGCGCTGCATGTACTGCAGCAACTGCTCTTTTTGCTGGGCAGTAAAGGGAGAAATGGACAGCATGTCCTGAAACCAGAGCGCATCGCAGGCCAGCATCAGCAACACCGCTTCCGGGTTATCGCCACTGTCGGCATTGATATCTTGCACCAACACCTGACAGGCGTGTTGCACCGGGCTCAGCAAGCCAGGTTGCTCGGCCGCTGCCGCCAGAATGGCCATGGCGGTATTGCCCTGCACCTGCTCGGATAAGCGGGCATGGGCCTTGATCATGGCGGTCAGTGCATTGTCACCCTGCGCCAGCAGTTGCTGCCGGCCAGCTTCGGTGTCATCCACCAACTGTTGCACCATGGCACTGATCAGCGCTTCTTTGCTGGGGAAATGGTACAACAAGCCGCCTTTGCTAAAGCCACTGACTTTGGCCACTTCATCCAGCGTGACCTTGCCCGCGCCCTTCTCGGCCGCCACGCTTAGCGCCGCTTCAATGATCTGCGCTTTGGTTACTTTGGCTCTTTTGTTCATTACCCGCCCTCAAAAAACCGTCTGGTTGGTACAGTAACACCAATAATAAACCGTCTGGTTGGTACAGTAAATAGCCAGGAACGAATTCAGTTATCAGAAATGCAAGGCTTGAACGATCAAAAGCTCTGCTGTAATGGGGTGGGGTTTGCTGAGATACACCATGCACTTGATAGCTTGCATGGTGTATCTGAACGTTGTGAATCCTGGGTTTAGCTACTTCTGGGCACTCAGGCCAAAACTTTATTGTATAAATTCAGCCCGAATGGCCGGATTGGTTTTAAAGAGGCCGCCAAGTGCAGTGGTTTCAGTCGCTGACTGCGCATCCATCACGCCCCGGGCTTTGACACAATAATGAGTTGCACAGATGTGCACCGCGACATTGTCGGTATCGAGCAAGCTTTGCAGTGCCACCAAAACCTGTTGCGTTAAACGCTCTTGCACCTGTGGTCGCTGGGCAAAAAAACGTACTACCCGATTTAGCTTGGATAAGCCAATGATGCGCTTAGCCGGAATGTAGGCGACTTTTGCGACGCCATCAATGGTAACAAAGTGGTGCTCGCAGGTACTGTTCACCGCAATGCCGCGAACTTTCACCATTTCGCTGCTGCCCATTTTGTTGTCAATCAATGCAATTTTTGGGAAATTGCTGTAATTGAGGCCAGCAAATAGTTCGTGCACAAACATTTTCGCGATGCGATGCGGTGTTTCCTGCAAGCTGTCATCGGTTAGATCGAGCCCAAGAGTGGTCATGACCTCAGTCATCAACCGGGTAATCTGCTGGTACTTTTCTTCCGGACTAAGCCCATTTTCAATCATTGGCGTCTCAAGGCCAAGCTGCATCAGCGCTTGCTGAACGGTTGCTGCGGCTTCACTCATAACATTATTCCTGCAAAAAATGGTCTATTTTTCCAAAAAAGCCTGCTCGATGACGTAGTCACCGCGCTGACGTGAGTTGGCTTTACTGAAGCCTCGGGCATTTAGAATGGCCATGGTGTCATCCAGCATGGCTTGATTGCCGCAGAGCATAAACCGATCCCGATCCGGGCTTAATGGCGGCATGCCAAGGTGCTCGGTGAAGACATCCGATTCCAGTAAGCGAGTGATACGCTGCTGATGCAAGGCATGACGATAGGGTTCACGCGTCACTGTAGGGTGGTAGACTAATTTCTCCCGTACCCAATCCCCAAAAAACTCATTGTTAGGCAGTTCATTGCAAATGACATCCTGGTACGCAAGCTCTGACACTGTCCGCGTGCCGTGCACCAGAATCACCTTATTGAATTGTTCGTAAATGGCTGGGTCCTTAATGATGCTCATAAATGGTGCCAAGCCGGTTCCGGTCGCCAACAGGTACAGATTTTCGCCGGGTGTCAGATGCCCTGCGACCAGGGTACCCGTTGGGCGGGTTGAAATGTGCAACGGCTGACCCACTTCTATGTGTTGCAAGCGCGAGGTCAAAGCGCCATCCGGTACCTTGATGCTGAAAAACTCCAGCTCATCTTCGTAGTTCGCGCTGGCAATGCTGTACGCCCGCAGCAATGGTTTGCTGTCCACTTCGATGCCAATCATCACGAACTGACCGTTTTCAAAGGTGAAGCTAGGACGCCGTGTGGTTTTAATGCTAAAAAGCGTGTCATTCCAATGATGAACCTGAGTCACCGTTTCAGTGATGGTACCGCGCATAAAGCCCTCATAACCAATTTGCTTAAAACAACCACCAAACAAAATCACAGCATGCGCTGTATTCGTTAGCATTGTTTGATAAT
>SKGJ01000015.1 GCA_007117525.1 Alkalimonas sp. | reverse complement strand
GCCTTACTACGATGGCGAGCAAAAGGCGGTGTTTTTACGCAATCTGCGCTTGCTGGACTCGACCGTCGATGCAGCCGGCTATCGTGGCAATCTGGCGCCGCTCAGCACCGAGGTGTTGCAGCTGGTCAATGCTTGGTTGCAGGAACAGCCGGTGTACCGGCTGGATGAAAACGATGCCACCCAGCGGCTGCTGATGCAAATGCCGCTGAATATGGCGGTGCAACAGGGCCGGATCCGTTTCAGCCCGCTCTAGTACAGGTCGCGTCGGTAGCGTCCCTGTTGCTGCAGCTCCGTGAGTTGGGCATCCCCCAGCTCACGGCGCAGCAATGCATCCACAGCCTGCCCCATGCCCTCCAGGCTGCCACACAGGTACATCGCAGCGCCTTGCGCCAACCAGGCCTTGAGTTCGGGTAAGCGTTTGGCCAGCCGGTGCTGCACATAGCGTTCGTTACTAGCATCACATGGGTCACCAGCATCGCGTGAAAACACCCGGTCCAGCTCCGGTAAAAAGCCTTGCTGCTGCCACAGCTGCAGATCTTTGGCAAAAAAATTATCCACCTTGTGCTGACGTTCGCCAAACAGCAGCCAGTTTTGCTGGTGCCCCCGCTTCACCCGCTCTGCCAGTAAGCCGCGGATGCCTGCGATGCCGGTGCCATTGCAGATAAAAATCAGGGGCCTGTCATCCTCTGGCAGGTGGAAGTTTGGATGTGTCCGCAGACGGCACTGCACCGGCTGACCTTCCAACGCATAGCTGGTGAGCCAGCCAGAGCCCAAGCCTAAGCCATCCGCCTTTTTCACCTGCCGTACCAGCAGCATCAACTCGCCTTCATCGGCAATGCTGGCAATGGAATAACTGCGAAGGGGCAGCAAGGGTTGTTGCTGTAACCATTGTTCCAGCGACTCCTGCTCTGAGGGTCCCTGTGCTGGCAGTTCGATTTGTGCCAGTGCGCGACAAAGAGGCAGTTGCTGCTGATAAAACCGCACGGTCTGGCAGCCAAAGACCTGATGCTCGGTGAGCCAAAGCGCAACGGTACAGCGGCTATGCTCTGGCTGGATTTCAAGCAGATCGCCGGCTTGCCAGTTCATCTCGGTGGTACGAGGAAACTTGACGACAAAGCAGGGGCTGCCCTGGCTGCCAGGGTTGGTGCAGTAGCGACTTTTCAGTGGCAGCTTAAGCCAGCTGGGGCTGTCGGTTGGCTGGATTCGGCTGGCTCCCAGCTGCTGCAATAACTGCTGCCACTGTTGCCAGGGCGTTGTGTCCCGCTGCCCCTGATCCCAGGGAAGCAAGGGCTGCATCGCCGAAGCACCTTGCTGCGTCAGCCACTGGTGCAGCCAGTGACCAAAAGCACAAAAGTGCTGGTAGCTGCGATCGCCCAGCGCCAGCACCGCAAAATTCAGCCCCGATAAACCCAGTTGTTGCTGCCGGGCTTGCTGTAAAAACTGCTGGCCATTGTCGGGGGCTTCGCCTTCCCCATAGGTACTGACAATAAACAAGGCTTGTTGAAACTGCTGCAAAGGGGTCGCAGCCAGCGCATTAAGCGGCAGGGTTTGCACCCGCTTGCCAGAGCGCATCAGCTGGGCAGCACTGTGCCTGGCCAGTTGCTCGGCGGTGCCAGACTGGCTGGCGTAGCCAATCAGCCAGTCCGCTGGTGCTTTGGCATCCGGTTTCAGCGGTCGCCGCTGAAGCTGACGCACCGCCAACAACAGCAATTGCGTGCACAGACACCACAACCACACAAATGACCAGCCAAAGGCCAGGGGGGTAAGCCAAAGCAAGCCAACCAGGCTGAAAAAAGCCAACAGGCTAAGCTGTTCCAGCCCTTTGGCTGAGGACAATGAGTGCGCTTTTGCATGATGACTATACCGCAGGACAACGGCCAACAGCACAACAGCCAGTAGCAACAGCAATGGGTGGGAAAGCACAGAGAAAAGCATCGTCAGCACCGAAAAAAAAGGGGGCAGCTATTGCTGCCCCAAAATGCAGGACAAGTTAACAACGACCAGGAAAAAACGCTGTGAAGCGTACGCCAGTTTCCCGACAAGAGCGATCATAGCAAAAAGAGAATTCAAATGCAAATGGTTATCATTATTATAATTGCGCCTGATTTGAATTTGGTGATCGCAACTGCAATACTTTAAAAATCCCAGTCTGTGAGACCTGTTATGCCTCGGTGTCGTTTTCAAGCACTGCTGTGTCATTTTTGTCTGTGGCTGTTGCTATGCATCGGCTCCGTTGGCTGGTCTGCCCCTCAGGTTTACAGCCGTTTTATTCATTTAAATGATAGTTTTGATATTTCCCCACTGTCGACCAGTATCGCGCAGGATCATCATGGCATGCTTTGGCTGGGAACTCAGCATGGCCTGTACCGCTTTGATGGTGGTGATTTGACCCGCTTTCAGGCCGATGCAGCAACCAGCAACAGCCTTTCTGCCGATTGGGTCACCAGTTTGTTGGTAGAAGGTACCGATACCTTGTGGGTTGGTACACGCTATGGTGGTTTGAACCGACTGAATTTAACAACAGAGCGTTTTGAACAACTTCGCTTTGCCATCGATGCGGATGATGCACCCCAGAATGAAATTTCAGTGTTGTATCAGGATGCGGCTGGCCAAATCTGGATTGGTACCAATGGTGCTGGGGTATTCTATTGGGATCGGCAGCTAGAGCGCATTGTGGCTTTGGAGTTGCCAGGTAAGATTGATGATGTCTCGACAGCTTATATCAATGATATCTGGATGGATG
>SKGJ01000292.1 GCA_007117525.1 Alkalimonas sp. | reverse complement strand
TGCGGTCTTGCTTTTGGAAAATGGCCTGGCTGGCAATACCGGATATCCCAGCTATTCTGCCAAGCGCGGCCATCAGCAATAAAGCTCCCAAGCCAATAAAGGTGCCACCAATCAAAGCGGATAGCGGGGTAAAGTTTTCCATGATAACCTCTTATTTCACAATAGGGAGTTTTGCGTCCAGCCAGCCCTGCATGCCCGGTGCAACGGAGTACACCTTTGAAAAGCCCATGCGTTGCAATGACTCTGTTGCCAGGGCGGAGCGCGCACCAGAGCGGCAAATTAAGTACAGTGGCTCTGCAGCCAGTTGCTCCAGTGCGACCTCTGCAGCACAACCACTGGCTGCGACGGCTGGATGGTTGGCCAACTGCATTTCAAGCACGCCGCGGGGATAATTGACCGCACCGGCAATATGGCCCTGAGCAAACTCTGCTGGCTCACGCACATCAATCAATCTGGGTTCAGGATGTGTTTTCAGGTAATTTGAAAGCTGATCAAGGTCGACTTCTTGAATGCCTGCTTTGGCTTCTGCTACCAACTGTTGTGCTGTTTTCATCTGTATCTCCAACTTGTTAGATAACGGATTGAGTTACGACAACCACTGCCATAACGGCTAAAAATACCGCAAAACCCTTCTGCAGTTTTTCTTTAGGTAAACGGCGGCCTATCCAGGCACCTAAATAACTGCCGGCAATACCTGCCACGATCATCAGCGCAATGACGGTCCAATCGAAACTTAACCCCTGATTGGTAAAGACCACGTAGTATTTGGCAAAGCCGACAAAGGATTTTAAGGCGATCACCACCAGACTGGTGGCAACCCCAATGACGATGGGTAAGCCGCCCATCAGCACCAATGCTGGCACGATAAGAAAGCCACCACCGACGCCGACAAAGCCGGTCACTGCACCTACCACCAGGCCATCAGCCAAGACTTTGGCCTTGTTAAAAGCGAGTTGGTTCGCGGTATCTTTCAATTGGCTGCGCCACATAAAGAAAGCAGCGACGATCATCAAGAGGGCAAACACCAGCAACTGCCAGCGGCTGTCGACCAGAGTCCCGGCCCATGCCCCCAGATAGGTTCCAAACATGCCCGGGATACCAAACCAAAAGACATGACGCCAGCTGATGAGTCGCTTAAAACCATTGTGAAAAGAGCCAAAAGCACTGATGGCTGCGACGATAAGCAGTGATGAAGCAATGGCTAACTCTGCCGGCATGCCCAACAGGTACAACAGCACCGGGACGGTAAGAATTGAGCCGCCTGAACCAAATAAACCAAGACTAAGACCTATAATAAGTGCGCCTAAGAGTGCTAACATAATTCATATATTCCAAAAAAGAATATGCATATAACTGAATTGCATTTTAAACTGTGCTCAGCTATGATGCAATCACTATTTAGTGAAATCTAATTTAAAAGAGGTGCCCCGATGACCACGCAACAGCAGCCGATGCACATTGAGATGTTTTTTGATAACGATAGCAGTACTTTCAGCTATTTGCTGGTGGACGAGAGCAGTAAAGTGGCGGCATTGATTGATCCTGTGCTCGATTACGATGCCGCTGCCGGCGCAGTGGATACCCGCAGTGCCGATCAGGTATTGGCGTACCTGAAGCAGCATGAGCTGAAGCTGCAATGGATTTTAGAAACCCATGCCCATGCCGATCATTTATCCGCTGCGCATTACCTGCGACAAAAAACCGGCGCCCGGGTTGGCATTGGTGAAGGCATTCGCAAGGTGCAGCAGACCTTTAAGGTGGTGTTTAATATCGGCGATGAAGAGCTGACCGCCAAGGGCGACTGTTTTGATCATCTGTTCCATGATGACGAGACTTTCCAGATTGGCTCTCTGACCGGACGGGTCATCAACACACCGGGGCACACCAACGACAGCGTCAGCTATCTGATAGCCGGTCATCTTTTTGTGGGTGACTCCTTGTTTATGCCGGATGCAGGCACGGCACGTTGCGATTTTCCAGGCGGCGATGCAGCTGTGCTCTATCAGTCCATTCAGCGGCTTTATCAATTGCCGGATGAGACTCCGATGTACATGTGCCATGATTACCAGCCCAATGGCCGTGAATTGCGTTACAAAACCACGGTGGGGGAGCAAAAACAGCAAAATATCCATGTTGCGGCAAAAACACAGCAGCAGGACTTTGTGCAAAAGCGCACGGCGCGCGATGCCACTCTGGCCGTGCCGCGGCTGATTTATCCTTCGGTGCAGGTAAATATCCGCGGGGGGCAGTTGCCATCAAAAGAAGGCAATGGCACGGCGTACATCAAGATCCCACTGAAAGGAACGGCTCAGCTTGACTGAGCCGAAAGTTATTGGCTTTGGCGATTCGCGCATTCAATGCACAGGGTGGTGTAAGGAATGGCGCTAAGCCGCTCGATGGCAATCACATCCTGGCACACCGAGCAGCGGTCGTAGCTGCCTTGCTCCATCCGGGTTAAGGCCCGGTTGATGTGTTGCAGCTCTTGCTCGGCTTTTTGCTCCAGAGCACTTAGGACGTCATCATTTTCCCGCTCTTGTGCCTGCTCGGCCAGATCGGAGCTACGGCCCTGACGAAAATCATGCTCGATGGCGGCAATTTGGCGCTCCAGCTTCATTTTTCGTTGCAGCAATTCTTGTTTCAGTTGTTGCAAGGGCATGGCATCTCCTCCGCTCTGGTTTACGCTGACGATCCTACCCAGTGTAGCTTGTTTTGCGGGCTGCGCCTTGATCTGGCGCAAGGGCCTTAGCAAC
>SKGJ01000198.1 GCA_007117525.1 Alkalimonas sp. | reverse complement strand
TGTCATCATCGGGCAAAGTAATGCCTTCGGAAACCTGTTGTTCATCCGAGCTTGCTCCAAATTCTTTGAGCCGGTTTTGCGTTTCGTTCAGCCGGTTCTTGATGTCTTTGGAGCCCGGCTCTAGCTCTACCATGGCTTTAAGTGTAAATGCGATGCGGCGCAGTAACACCTGGCTAATCGCCGGCGTTAGCGGCACATTGGCCGAGTTCATCAGGATATCTTCGGTATCTTCCAAAATAGTCCGTAGCTTACTGAATTCTGCACGTTTCAAAGCAGCCATCCGATTACGATGTTGCTGTATCGCATTGACGATCACGGCAATGATCACCAGTGCGATGACCAAAATAACAATCAGAGTTAGTAACATCGATACCTCAAAGTCTGTTCAGCCGATACCTTGCCATCAGGGTAACTGCAGTCGGAACATGCCACCACCAAACTGACCACCATTGCTTAGCTCAATTTGACCATGGTGCCCATGATGCTGGTGCGCTTGTGCAATGAGATTAGCAAAAAACAGGCCAAGACCTGTATGGCCGCGGCTCAGCTCAGCTTTATTCAGCAATTGCTTGCTATCGGCCAGCATAAAGTCTGGAAAGCCGGCGCCATCATCATGCACTTCGATCACCAGCATTGCATCGTGTTGATAGCTTCGGATCAATAACTTCTGTTGAGTATAGCGTATGGCATTGACCACAATGTCATTCACCAAATTCAGGATTAGATCGCGATCTAAAAACCAGTGCAATTCATCCGGGCACTCGATGCGCAAGTCAATCTGTTTTTGCGCTATGTAAAGCTCATTTTTCAGCTGAATTTCTTCCAGCAGATCCATCAGGTAATAGTCATCGATCTGCAGCGGCAGTTGATCGCGCTCCAGACGGTACAACGAAAGTAATTGCAACAGATTGGTGTTGAGCCGGTTGGCTTCGTAATGAATTTTAGCCAGTTCTTGCTGCGACTGGGGGGCCTGCTCGGCCAGATCATCATGCATCAGTTCAATGGACTGCAACAACATGCACAATGAGTTTTTCATATCATGCACGGACGAAGCCAATACGGATGCAAAGTCGATAGGTAAGGGAGTTTTACTCATAAGGTTCCAGTTCCGGCAACCAAGTGTCACTAAAGTAATCGAAAAAAGTCATTTCGTATAGCCAATGCCTACTCTTTCGCACTTTTTTTAGCTACTATTGGTTATAGAACTCTACAGTATCCTAAGTGAACTGGAATATCCAGCCGCTTGCCTTTCAGTCTTGTGACAGGGATCCGCCCCATGAAGCTTCAGCAGTTGCGTTACATTGTCGAGGTGCTTAACCATAACTTGAATGTGTCGGCTACGGCGGAAAGCCTTTATACCTCTCAACCTGGGATCAGCAAGCAAGTGCGGATGCTGGAAGACGAGCTGGGGATCCAGGTGTTTGGTCGCAGCGGTAAGCATTTAACGCACGTTACGCCTGCGGGGAAAGAAGTGATTGAAATTGCCCAGCAAATCCTGGCCAAGGTGGAAAGCATCAAGGCGGTGGCCAAAGAGCATACCTTGCCGGATCAGGGTAAGTTAAATATTGCCACGACCCATACTCAGGCGCGTTATGCGCTGCCTCCAGTGATTTCGGGCTTTATTGAAAAATACCCGAAAGTAACGCTGCATATGCATCAGGGCTCACCACAACAAATTTCAGAAGCCGCTTCACGTGGCGATGCCGATTTTGCCATTGCCACCGAGGCCATGCATTTGTATGGCGACCTGGTGATGTTGCCCTGCTATCACTGGAACCGCAGTGTCATTGTCACTCAGGATCACCCGTTGGCTCAGCTGAAGCGTAAGCTCACCGTTGAAGACATTGCCCAGTTCTCCATTGTCACCTATGTATTCGGTTTTACCGGCCGCTCCGAGTTGGACCGTGCCTTTAATGCCTGTGGGCTTGAGCCGAAAATTGTCTTTACTGCCACCGATGCCGATGTGTTGAAAACCTATGTTCGATTGGGGTTGGGTGTCGGTGTGTTGGCAACCATGGCGGTGGATCCCACGCTGGACCATGATCTGGTGGCGCTGGATGCCAGTCATCTATTTGAAGCTTCCACCACCAAAATCGGCTTTCGCAAAGGTGCTTTTTTACGCAGCTACATGTACGACTTTATCCAGCGCTTTGCGCCTCATTTGACCAAGGATGTGGTGGAGAAAGCCAACCAGTTGCGCAATCAAGAGGAGGTTGACGCCATGTTTGCCGCCTTTGATCTCCCTAGCCGTTAAATCTGCTTTTTGTTGTTTTAGAAGTCTAGACGTTGATGCGTCTTCTTTTGCCGGTTATGATGGCGATGGTGAAAAATAACGAAAACCAGGTGCAAACAGACCATCATGATCGAGTTAAAGCATTTAAAAGCGGTGCAAGCGCTCAGAGACTCCGGCTCGGTGATTGGCGCTGCCAAGCTGCTCTGTATCACCCAATCGGCTTTATCGCATCAACTCAAAGAGCTGGAGCATCGGATTGGAGACAGCTTGTTTGAGCGTAAAACGGAGCCTTTAAAATTCTTACCGGCGGGTGTGTTGCTGCTGGAGCTGGCCGAGCAGGTATTGCCCGCTGTTCAGCTGGTTGAGCAAGGCCTTAAACACGGCAACGCAGTCACCAAACGACCGATCCGCTTTTGCGTGGAATGCCATGCCTGCTATCACTGGTTATTGCCTGCCTTGAAAGCATTTCAAGCCCTGGAAGATGGCTATGAGCTGGACTTAACTGCCAGCATTGAGCACCAGGCTGT
>SKGJ01000064.1 GCA_007117525.1 Alkalimonas sp. | reverse complement strand
GTGGCCAAGCTCATCATCAATCAAATCCGCACCACCTTGCACAGCAGCTTGCTTGGTCGAATTGCAGGCAAACTGGCGCAACCCTGGCTGAAAAGCATGGTCAAAGGCGTGAACCCCGACCAGTATAATGGCGCAAGTCTGATAGGATTGCGCGGAATTGTCGTGAAAAGTCATGGAAATGCTTCCAAAGAAGCTTTTTTTAGTGCCATCCGGCAAGCTGTTCGAGAAGTTGAACGTCAGGTCCCGGCCAAAATCAAAGATCGGCTGGAACAGGTATTAATTGGAAAAGCGTAGGTTGCCATGTATTCTCGCATTATCGGAACCGGAAGTTATTTCCCGTCTCAAGTAAGAACCAACACCGATCTGGAAACCATGGTCGAAACCACTGATGAGTGGATTATCGAGCGTACCGGCATCCGTGAGCGCCGTATTATCGGCAAAGACGAATCTGTGGCGACCATGGGCGCAGCAGCGGCTCGTCAGGCCATTGCAGCGGCCGATATTGATAAAAACTCCCTGGACATGATCATCGTTGCCACCACCAGCGGTGCGCGCTCTTTGCCCAGCTCGGCTTGTGAAGTGCAACGCGAGCTGGAAATTCCGGCCATTCCGGCCTTTGATGTTGCGGCGGCCTGTGCTGGTTTTTGCTACGCGCTGAGCGTGGCGGATCAGTACATCAAAAGCGGCATGGCCAAGCGTATCCTGGTGATAGGCTCGGACTGCTTGTCGCAATTGGTGAGCCCCGAAGATCGCAGCATGGTTATTTTATTTGGCGATGCCGCCGGTGCTGTCATTCTGGAAGCGTCCGAACAGCCAGGTATTTTATCGACCCATATTCATGCCGACGGCAAGTACTCTGAACTGCTCTATGTCGATAACCCGATCCGTGGCGATGTCGAGTCGGTGCACAACTCCTGGGGCTCAATGAAAGGCAACGATGTGTTCAAGGTTGCCGTGACCAAGTTGTCTGAAGTGGTGGAGCAAACGCTGGCAGCCAACCAGATGGACAAATCCGAAATTGATTGGCTGGTACCGCACCAGGCCAATTTACGCATTATTTCTGCCGTAGCACGCAAGCTGAACTTGCCGATGGAGCAGGTGGTGATTAACCTGGACCGCTATGGCAATACCTCGGCGGCAACCGTGCCGACAGCACTGGACGAAGCCATTCGTGATGGCCGGATCCAACGAGGCCAGACCCTATTGCTGGAAGCTTTTGGTGGTGGTTTCGCCTGGGCTTCCGCCTTAGTCCGTTATTAACCCTTGCCGGGTTTTTGACTCCATAATAACGGTTTGACAGGATAGAAAAATGACCAAAAAAATTGCCATTGTTTTTCCGGGCCAGGGCTCGCAAAGCCTGGGGATGTTGAGTGAGTTGTACGCTGCGCACCAGGTGGTGCAGCAAACTTTTGCTGCGGCTTCTCAGGCGCTGGGCTACGATTTGTGGCAGCTGGTGTCAGAAGGGCCAGAAGCGGAACTGAATGCCACCGATAAAACCCAACCTGCTTTATTAACGGCCTCGGTGGCCTGTTGGCGTTTGTGGCAACAACAAGGCGGCGCCACACCGGCTTATTTGGCTGGCCACTCTTTGGGCGAGTACTCAGCCCTGGTCTGCGCCGGCGTTTTATCCCTGGCCGATGCGGTGGTGCTGGTGGCCAACCGGGGCCGCTACATGCAACAAGCGGTGCCAGCCGGTACTGGTGCTATGTATGCCATTATTGGCTTGGATGATCAAAGCGTTGCTGAATGTTGTGCTCAGGTCGCCAATGAAGAAGTGGTGGCGCCGGTGAACTTCAACTCACCAGGCCAGGTCGTGATTGCCGGCCACAAGGCTGCCGCTGAGCGGGCTGCTGAAGCCTGTAAGGCTGCCGGAGCCAAACGTGCTTTGCCACTTGCCGTCAGCGTGCCTTCGCATTGCGCCTTAATGAAGCCAGCCGCCGCCACTTTAGCACGCGACATGGCCGGGCTTGATTTTCAAACGCCACAGCTTAGTGTGGTGAATAATGTGGATGTGGCCGTTTGTCAGGATGCCGCTGCCATTCAGGACGCACTTGTTCGTCAGCTTTACAGTCCGGTGCGCTGGACCGAAACCATTGAATGGTTGGCCAGTCAGGGGGTGACCGAGGTATTGGAACTGGGAGCTGGCAAAGTCTTGTCGGGTTTGATCAAGCGGATTGATAAATCGCTGCATGCAGTTTCCGTCAATGACACGGCATCACTGGCTCAGGCGCTTGCCGGCAAATAACACAACAAAGGATCTTATTTATGACCGCTTTATTTTCTTTAGAAGGCAAAGTTGCCCTGGTGACCGGTGCCAGCCGCGGTATTGGTCGCGCCATCGCAGAACAATTGAAAGCCCAGGGCGCCACCGTCGTGGGTACTGCTACCAGTGAGAAAGGGGCGGCTGCCATTTCGGACTATCTGGGGACCAACTGTGGCCTGGTGCTGAATGTCACCGATACCGATTCGATTGAGGCTTGCCTTGGCAGCATCAAAAATAATTTTGGTGATATTGATATTCTGGTCAATAATGCCGGTATTACCCGCGATAATCTGCTGATGCGCATGAAAGATGAGGAATGGTTTGATATCATGCAAACCAATTTGACCTCGGTGTTCCGATTGAGCAAAGCGGTGTTGCGTAGCATGATGAAAAAGCGTTATGGTCGCATCATTACCATTGGCTCCGTAGTGGGTACCATGGGCAATGCGGGCCAGACCAACTATGCAGCTGCGAAGGCGGGTGTATTGGGCTTTACCAAGTCATTGGCGCGTGAAGTGGCCTCCCGCGGCGTAACGGTCAATGCGGTAGCGCCGGGTTTTATTGACACCGACATGACCAAAGAGCTGTCGGATGAGCAAAAAGAAGCGATTTTCGGTCAGGTGCCTGCCAACCGTCTGGGGCAGCCGGCTGAAATTGCCGCTACTGTGGCCTTTTTGGCCTCGGAGCCTGCGGCATACATTACCGGTGAAACGATTCATGTCAACGGCGGTATGTACATGGTGTAAGCGCTGCATGTCAGACCAGCAAAAAATGCCGGTAGGACGACTTGCAACAACGCAGCCTTACGCATAAACTAGCGCCACATAAAATTGCACGAACTGTTGCGATTTAAATGAAAAAAGGAAGAAAAGATGAGCAACATCGAAGAACGCGTTAAGAAAATCATTGTTGAGCAACTGGGTGTTAAAGAGGAAGAAGTCAAGCCTGAAGCTTCCTTTGTTGATGACCTGGGTGCTGATTCTCTGGACACTGTAGAGCTGGTTATGGCTCTGGAAGAGGAATTTGATACTGAAATTCCTGATGAAGAAGCAGAGAAAATCACCACTGTACAATCTGCGATTGACTACGTGAAAGCCAACGCAGAGTAAGCCGCTCTGGCTCAAAACGGGTAGCCTGGCTACCCGTTTTTTGTTTGGGGCTAAGCCAGCTTCTGGCTGCCAGGCTAAGCCCTTAATCAATCAAGGATGAATACATTCCACTGCAGCATGGGCATGCTGCAGTGGAATGTATTTTCGTGAGCTCCTGTGGAGGATGCAGTGTCAAAACGTCGAGTCGTAGTGACGGGGCTGGGTTTACTCACCCCGGTTGGAAATGATGTCACCAGCAGCTGGCAAGCTCTGCAACAAGGCAAAAGCGGTGCCGGTCTGATTGAGCACTTTGATACCGAAGCCTACAGCACCAAGTTCGCCGCCATGGTGAAAGATTTTGATGTTGAGCCTTATTTCCCGGCCAAAGAAGCCAAAAAAATGGATTTGTTTATCCAGTATGGTGTGGCGGCAGGGATCCAGGCTTTTCGTGATGCCGGCCTTGAAGTCACCGAACAGAATGCTGGGCGCATCGGTGCTGCCATCGGCTCCGGCATTGGTGGCTTGGGTCTGATTGAAGAAAATCATACCAAGTTGCTGAACAGTGGCCCACGGCGCTTATCGCCATTTTTTGTGCCCTCGACCATCATCAACATGATTGCTGGTCAGCTGTCCATCATGCTTGGCTTGCAAGGTCCAAACATCAGTATTGTGACCGCTTGCACCACTGGCGTACACAACATTGGCCAGGCCGCTCGGATGATTGCCTACGGCGATGCCGATGTGATGCTGGCCGGTGGTGCTGAAAAAGGGTCAACGCCACTTGGGCTGGGCGGCTTTGGTGCAGCCAGAGCGCTGTCGACCCGCAATGATGCGCCTGAGCAAGCCAGTCGCCCCTGGGACAAAGACCGCGATGGTTTTGTGCTGGGTGACGGCGCCGGTGTAGTGGTGCTGGAAGAATACGAGCACGCCAAAGCCCGTGGCGCCAAAATTTACGCTGAGTTGGCTGGCTTTGGCATGAGTGGCGATGCTTACCACATGACTTCACCACCGGAAGATGGTCGTGGTGGCGCCATGGCGATGCAAAATGCCTTGAACGATGCCGGGGTCAATCCTGAGCAGGTGGGCTACATCAACGCCCATGGTACTTCGACCAATGCCGGGGATGTGGCTGAAACCCGCGCCATTAAAACGGTATTTGCTGCCAACAAGGACAGCATCATGGTCAGCTCCTCCAAGTCGATGATTGGGCACTTGTTGGGTGCTGCTGGTTCGGTTGAGTCCATCATTACCATTTTGTCGCTGCGCGATCAGCTGGTCACGCCCACCATCAACCTGGATAACCCGGATGAAGGCTGTGATTTGGACTATGTGCCGCACACCGCCCGCGATGCCAAGCTGGAGTATGCACTGTGCAACTCGTTCGGTTTTGGCGGCACCAATGGCTCGATTTTGTTTAAAAAAATCTAGTGCCAGTAAGCTCCAAAACAAACAAGCCCGCATACAGCGGGCTTGTTTGTTTTTGGGCTGTTCTTGCTGAGAAAGGTCAACACGCCCTAGCTTAACCGGGCTTTGATTTTCGCAGCTTGCCACTCCGCCTGGGTAATGGGGCTGGTTGCAATCGTCTGGTGGTCCAGATGGGCATACTGCTGCTTGCGCGCAGCGACCTGCTGCATAATGGCGGCAAGCTCTGCCTCGCTTTTGCGGTTCCAGTTGGCGATTTCAGCGATGTGCCGGTAGCAACCGATGCAGACTTTGTGCTGATCGAGCTTGCAGCAGGCAATGCAGGGCGATTCAATCCTGCTCATGCGACGACAGGGCTTTGTTCACCGGCGGCTCAAGTGTCAGACGTTGCGCCTGAATCACCACCTGTGTTCGGTTGGTGCAGCCCAGTTTGCGGAAAATGGCGGTGATGTGCGCCTTAACCGTGGCTTCAGAAATGTTGAGATCGTAGGCAATTTGTTTGTTCAGCCAGCCTTCGGTCAGGTAATACAAGACTTTGTACTGCTGATTGGTCAGCTGCGCCACCTTGGCTGCCAAATCCAAATCTTCCTCCTGACTGGCTTGCTCGTGCAAGGCTTTTTGCATCGATGGCGGCACCCACAGCTCGCCGGCCAGAACTTCCTTTAAGGCTTCGCTGATTTGTGCCGGATTGGCCGATTTGGGAATGTAGGCCGAGGCACCAAAGGATATCACCCGCTTGACCACATCCAGCTCTTCACTGGCCGAAATGACCACGATGGGCAGGCTGGGGTAGTTTTTCCTCAGCTGAATCAAGCCTAAAAAGCCACAATTACCAGGCATATGCAGATCGAGTAGAAGCAAGTCGGTATCCGGGTGCTGTTCCAGCGCCTGGCAGGTGGAGTCGAACGAGTCTGTTTCTATGGTTGCTTTGGTACTAAAGGTATTGCTGATGGCATTGATCAGCGCATTACGAAACAAAGGGTGGTCGTCTGCCACGATCAATTTAGCCATGAGTCCTCGTCTTTCTTATTATCTGTTATATGGCATTAGTGCAATGTTGCTCCAGAATCATGGGCGTTGCACGTTTCTGGTTGGATACTAGTATAGAACGAAAGGCCGCAATCTGCGGCCTCTGGTAAACAAACAACTGGCAGTGGCTGCCTCTAGGAACGATTTAACCTGTTTTCAATCAATTGATCAACCACCGATGGATCGGCCAGCGTCGAAATATCACCTAACTGATCATGCTCATTGGCTGCGATTTTCCGCAGAATGCGCCGCATAATTTTGCCCGAGCGGGTTTTCGGCAAGCCCTGCGGAGCCCACTGAATGATATCGGGTGAGGCAATCGGCGAGATCTCCTGCCGGACCCAGGCGCGCACGGCCTTGGTTAAATCTTCGGAAGGTTCAATGCCAACACGCGGGGTCACATAGACGTAAATACCCTGACCTTTAATGTCGTGGGGGTAACCGACTACGGCCGCTTCGGCAATGGCGTCGTGCGCCACCAGACAGCTTTCAATCTCTGCGGTGCCAAGCCGGTGACCAGAGATATTTAAAACATCATCGACCCGGCCGGTTAACCAGTAATAGCCATCTTCATCGCGACGAGCGCCATCGCCGGTAAAGTAAGTACCCTGGTAGGTGCTGAAATAGGTTTGTTCAAAGCGCTCGTGATCGCCAAACACCGTCCGCATTTGGCCTGGCCAGCTGTCCAAAATGACCAGGTTGCCGGCAGCAGCGCCTTCCAGAACCTTGCCATCATTGTCGACAATGGCGGGCTTGACGCCAAAGAAGGGGCGGGTTGCAGAGCCAGGTTTCAGTGCGGTAGCGCCTGGCAATGGTGTGATCAAAATGCCGCCGGTCTCTGTCTGCCACCAGGTATCAACAATGGGGCAGTTGCCATGGCCAAATTTTTCGTGGTACCAGCTCCAGGCTTCCGGGTTAATCGGCTCACCGACACTGCCCAGTGTCCGAAGGCTGTTAAGTTTGCTGCCTTCAACCGGCGCGTCGCCATGCGCCATCAGGGCACGAATGGCGGTTGGCGCTGTGTATAAAATATTGACCTGGTACTTATCGATGATTTGCGCCATCCGCTTCACCGATGGGTAGGTGGGTACGCCTTCAAACAACACACTGGTTGCGCCGTTGGCCAGAGGGCCATAAACAATGTAGGTGTGGCCAGTCACCCAACCAACATCGGCGGCGCACCAGTAGATATCGCCTAGATGGTAGTCAAAGACATATTGATGGGTCATCGAGGCCCAGACCATGTAGCCGCCGGTGGTGTGCAATACGCCTTTGGGTTTGCCGGTTGAGCCGGAGGTGTAGAGAATAAAGAGTGGATCTTCAGCGTTCATCGGCTCTGGCTCACAACTTTTTGGCTGTTTGGCCAGCAACTCGTGGTACCAGATATCCCGCCCCGGATGTTCATCGACATTCTCACCGACATGTTTCACCACGATCACATGCTGCACCGGGCTGGCTTTGCCCAAATGCCCCAGCGCAAGATCGGTATTGTCTTTCAGAGCCGTTAACCGGCTGCCACGGGGGGCCTGATCGGCCGTGATCACCAGCTTGGAGTCGCAATCCTGAATACGGCTGCCCAGTGCGTCGGGCGAGAAGCCGGCAAAGACCACGGAATGAACGGCGCCAATTCGGGCACAGGCTAAAATGGCAACCACGGCTTCCGGGATCATCGGCAAGTAAATGGTCACTCTGTCGCCTTTGCCTACACCCAGCGATTTCATGCCATTGGCCAGTTGGCAGACCTGTTCGTACAGCTCCTGGTAAGTGACATTTTTTTGGATACCCGGCTCATCGCCTTCCCAATAGTAGGCAATGTCATTGGCTTTATGCGGTAAATGACGGTCCAGACAATTGTAGCTGGCATTCAGCACGCCATCTTCAAACCATTTGATGCTGATATTGCCAGGCTGATAACTGGTGTTTTTCACCTTGCTGTAAGGCGTGAACCAGTCAATGCGTTTGCCATGCTCGGCCCAGAACGACTGAGGGTCCTGCACCGACTGTTGGTATAGGCGCTGATACGCTTCGTTATCAATTAAACAGCGCGATTCGGCGGCAGCTGGCACCGGATAAAGGCTTGGCTGTGTCATGACTGTGTCCCCATTGGTTTTTATAAAAAAAATAGTACCAATGTTCTAACCAATTGCCGGGTGGAAAGAAATTAGACCATTGTCTAGCTTCCACACTATACCGGTCAAAACTGCGGTAGAAATGGTGCGTTGAGACTGTAGCAGCTGATGCGACTAAAGGCTAATTGCACAACTGCAGCCACTAAACCAACCTTGTGACTACTTGCTAATCGTTTAGAAAATAATCACAGCATCAACGACAAGAACACCAGGGAGCACCGCATGAAACAACTACCTTTTGCCTGTACCTTACTGGCTGCCAGCATGACACTTGGGTTAAGCCAGGCTCAGGCCTCTTTTACCGTCGGCAATACCGACATCAGCTTTGGCGGTTTTATCAAGCTGGATGTGCTGTTAAACGACACGCCAGATGGTAATTTAGGAACCAATATTGGGCGTGATTTTTACGTACCATCCTTAACACCGGTCGGAGGCGAGGGCGAAAGCACCAAGTTTGACATGCATGCCCGTCAGTCACGTTTCTTCTTTACCACCAGCACCCAACTGGAAAATGGCAAGACCTTAGGTGCCCGGCTCGAGTTTGATATGATGTCGACTCCCGGGGGCGATCAGCGCATTTCCAACGGTTACTCACCGGGTATTCGTCATGCCTTTTTCACCTACGACAACTGGTTGTTTGGTCAGACCTGGTCGACCTTTATGGATTTAACCTCCTTGCCTGAAACGGTCGATTTTGTTGGCAATACCGATGGACAAATTTTCGTGCGTCAGCCGCAAATCCGTTACACCAACGGCAACTTCCAGTTTGCGATTGAAAACCCGGAAACAACGGTCACGCCGGATGCGACCGGAGGCCGTGTGGTGACGGACGACAACACCATGCCGGATTTGGTGGCACGCTACAACCATCGGGCCGACTGGGGTTCGCTGTCGGTGTCTGGTTTGCTGCGTCAGTTGGCGTATGAAGACCGGGCCTTACAAATTGATGACAGTGTAATGGGCTATGGTTTATCGGTCACGGGCAAAGTGATGCTGACCGACACCAACGACATTCGATTTACCTTTAATACCGGCAAAGGCCTGGGGCGTTACATCGGCTTAAACACCGTCAATGGTGCTGTGCTCGATAGCAATGGTGAGCTGCATGCCATTAAATCAACCGGTTTTACCGCCGCTTATCGTCATGTCTGGGATGCGCATTGGCGTACCAACTTGATCTATGCCACTTTGCGGGTCGACAATGATACCGACCTGACCGGCGCTGGGGCCACCAAAAGCACTGAAAGCCTGGCAGCCAACATGATTTATCAGGCATCGCGGCATTTGCAGTTCGGGTTGGAGTTTCGTCATGCCACCCGCAAACTGGAGTCTGGAGCCGATGGCGATCTGAACCGGCTGCAGTTTATGGCCAAGTATGACTTTTAAAAGCCCCTTTTCAATTTAAAAAGGCAGGTCCTTCTGCAATAATAGCGGCTGATGCCGCTATTTTTTTGATGCCTATAGATGCCAACTGCCACTGAACTTGCCGTTTTGCCAGCAACCGACCAAGCCTACCAACTGCTGTATCAGGATGATGCGCTTTTGGTGGTTAATAAGCCTTGCCAGCTGTTGACCGTCCCTGGCCGCCACCCCGCCAATCAGGACTGCCTGATCAGTCGGGTGCAACAGCGTTTTCCAACGGCGTCGGTGGTTCACCGGCTGGACTACGACACCAGCGGCTTGCTGGTGTTGCCACTGACCAAGGCGGCACTCTCTGCCATCAGCAAGCAGTTTCAAGCCCGCACCGTGAAAAAACGCTACCTGGCCGTGGTGGCCGGCCTCTGGCAACCGCAGCGGGGCAGGATTGAGCTGCCGATAGCGCCGGATGCCGCACAGCGTCCTCGCTATAAAATTTGCCCCGAGGGCAAGGCTTCCATTACCGATTTTGAAGTGCTGGCTATCGATCACAGCCGGCAATGCAGCCGCTTGGCACTGGATCCGGTGACAGGCCGCTCGCATCAATTGCGCCTGCATACCGCGGCGCAGGGGCATCCCATCCTAGGCGATCCTTTTTACGCACCGCCCGAAATCCAGGCGCTAAGTCATCGCTTGCTATTGCATGCGGCACGGCTTGAGTTTGACCATCCGCTGAGTCAGCAGCGGCTGTCTTTTGAAGCCGATCCTGATTTTTGAATACAAGTGCTCTTTCCAGTTCATTATGACAGGTTCAGCGATTGCCAGAGCTTTCAAGGCAAGGCAGCTCGTTGAAGGCATAGTGGTGCTCTGTCGAAACGAGCTAACGCCGTATTGGAACTCCTGGCACTCGCCCGTAGGGTCGGTTTAAAACACCCTCAGACGTTGTTGCTTGTTTTTGATTTAGCACCACTAAACCTGCAAACAAGCGCCTAGCCTGAGGGTGTTTTAATTCCGACTGAATCCGTCATAATGAACTGGAAAGAGCACTAGTCGCAGTCTGGCTGCCGCTGGTCGGTATCGGATTGAGCCGCTCTGCATTCACTGTTACCATCCATTTGCATTGTTTTCACCTTGATTGAGAGTACGCCATGAGACGAATTTCAG
>SKGJ01000054.1 GCA_007117525.1 Alkalimonas sp. | reverse complement strand
GGGGTACCGCAAGTTTTTAGGCCGTGTATTTGAACCTTTGCGGCAACGATTGGCACCCGAAGCGGGAGGTTTGGATTTTGGTTGCGGCCCGGGGCCGACGCTGGCGCTGATGTTTACAGAGGCGGGATTTCCATGTGCCAATTACGATCTCTATTACTGCCATCAGCCTGAGCGTTTAAGCCGGCCCTACGACTTTATTGTCAGCACTGAGGTGGTGGAGCACTTAAGCGCGCCCGGCCAGGTACTTGCGCAATTGATTGGGCTGCTCAAACCCGGTGGCTGGCTGGGGCTGATGACCAAACGGTTGACGACGGATGCCGCTTTCGCCAACTGGCACTATACGCTGGACCCCACTCATATCAGCTTTTTTGCCGATAACAGCTTTCGCTGGCTGGCTGCACGCTACCAGCTGCAGCTGGAGTTCTGTGGCCCGGATGTGGTGTTGCTGCAAAAGAGGCTCTAACACTTAACTTTCCTTTGCAGCCTGAAATAGGCTCTAACTGGTGACATTGGAAAAACTAAATCTAAGCTGTTCCCACAGATAACAAATTCCATTAGCATCACTATAACAGGGCTAAAATGGAAATAGCTAATGAACCAAGCCGATCTTCTTCAGCTCCTGGCTCGTGGCGAAGACAGTCGCCACCAATTCAAACGTGACGCGACCAATGCTGATGGCGTGGCCGCTGAGTTAGCCGCTTTTGCTAACAGCGGTGGTGGTAATTTATTTCTTGGTGTAGCTGATAATGGTGCAGTTGTCGGATTAGATGCATTCGCTGTTCAACGCTTAAACCAATTACTCAGTAACGCTGCCTCTCAGCATGTGCGCCCGCCAGTGCATCCGACCACGGAAAATGTCCAAACGGATAGTGGCATTGTGATGGTGGTAAGCGTACCCGATGGGCTGGCTAAGCCTTATATCGACAATCAGGGCCGCATTTGGGTGAAGCAAGGCGCAGACAAGCGGCATGTAACCTCCCGTGAGGAAATGCAGCGCATGTTTCAGCGTGCTGGCTTGATCTATGCCGATGTGGTGCCGGTAACGGGCAGTTCAGCGGCAGATATTGACGAGAAAGCATTTAATCAATACTTCCATCGGCGCTATGGCCAAAGCAGTGAGCTGGATGGTCAGACACCTGAGCAACTGCTACGGAATTTGAGTTTAGGGGATGGCCGCGAGCTGAATCTGGCTGGGTTGATGCTGTTTGGCAATAATCCGCAGCACTACCGTCCCGCATTTGAGGTGAAGGCCGTAGCCTTTCCTGGCACAGTGCTTCACGATACCCGTTATTTGGATAGCGAAGATATTCGCGGCAACTTGCTGGAGCAGTTTCGCGGCGCTTTTGCTTTTATCAAGCGCAACCTGCACCATGTGCAGCGCGGGCGTGGCTTTAATACGCTGGGCGAGCTGGAGATCCCTGAAACGGCGCTGGAAGAACTGCTGGTAAATGCTCTGATCCACCGCGATTACTTCACCAGTGCCTCAATCCGCCTGATGGTATTTGCCGACCGGATAGAGATTGTCAGCCCAGGCCACCTGCCCGACAGCCTGAGCGTGGAGACCATTCGTCAGGGTAAAACCAATCGTCGAAACCCTACGCTAACGGAGCATGCTTCTCAGATCTTGCCCTATCGTGGCATGGGCAGCGGCATTCCTCGTGCTTTGCAGGAGTGGCCGCGTATTGATTTGATTGATGATGTGGCAGGCAATCAATTTAGTGCGGTGATTTGGCGGCCAGAAGCAGAGTGGGGTGCCAAGCCAGCCGTTACCGGGGAAGTCACCGGGGAAGTCACCGGGGAAGTCACCGAAGAAATCCAGAGACTACTTCTTAGCATTCAGGGCGAGATGAAACGCGCAGATATTCAGGCTGCGCTGGGATTGAAGCATGAGGATCATTTTCGTGAGGCCTATCTGCGTCCAGCACTTGATGCTGGGCTCATTGAAATGACCATTCCCGACAAGCCGCGTAGCCGCTTACAAAAATACCGCCTGACCCCCGCTGGGCAGGCCTTGTTGCAGCAGAATAACAACGGACGGCAGCCATAAACCCGACTGTTTGCGTTATGACTGTTTCGGTGACTGGCATAAGCGCAAGCAAAACCGCTCAATCAAGGGAGACTGCCTGTGGTTATTAGCCCCATAAATCAGGTTGTATCACATCTGCATTAGAAAGGTTTGATTGCTCAGTGAGCTCACCTGGCCAGGGATTAAGCACCGGGTGGGGAATGCCCAGATCGGCGATAAAATCCCGGCACAACTGAGGCGCCGAGGCGTTATCCGGGGTGTGGAAAAAGCAGTAAGGTGTTTTGCCTTCATCCAGCCATTGGCGGATTTTAGCCAGCCAGGGCTGGTAATGCTGACGGTTGATGGCGGCATCATCGCAGCCGATAAAGCGCAGCACCGGTGCATTGGTCAGGCAAATCGCATGCACCGGTAAACGAGGCTTTTTGCGCTGAGCATCGAGAAGCGCCGGATTGCTGGCCGGCACCGCAAACAAAGCCCGGCTGTCAAACACCACCCGCTCAGCGCCATAATCACGCAGCAGCCGGTTTAGGCTGACTTCGTGGTCTGCTTTGTCAAAAAAAGCCGGGTGACGCACTTCCACGCAGCAACGGACATCGGCAACCAGTGCGTCCAATAATGAAGCGATCAAGGTCTGCTCTGAAGGCCCGGCGCTGGCTGGCAGCTGCAGATGGACCTGACCGATGCAGCTGTGCAGCGGCTGCAATGAGTGCCACCAGTGTTTTAGCTCTGCCTTAGCATCGGCGCT
>SKGJ01000364.1 GCA_007117525.1 Alkalimonas sp. | reverse complement strand
CCGGTGAGATTGTGGTAGCTGACTTCGGCAAAGCCGGCTTGTTCCATCATCTGTTGCAAGGTCTGTTGATCCGGATGCATTCGGATGGACTCGGCCAGGTATTGGTAACTGTCGGCATCGCCAGCCACCAGCTGCCCCATTTTGGGCAGCAGGTTGAATGAATAAAAATCGTAGGCTTTATTAAGCAATTCAGACTGGGGTTTGGAAAACTCCAGGACCAGCAAGCGCCCGCCCGGCTTCAGCACCCGGAACATCGAGGCCAGCGCCGCATCTTTGTTGGTGACGTTGCGCAGGCCAAAGGCAATGGTAATGATGTCAAAGCTGTTGTCGGCAAAGGGCAGGGCTTCGGCATTGGCCTGAACATACTCAATGTTGTCAACCAAGCCTTGATCGCGCAGCTTATCCCGTCCCACGGCCAGCATGGAGGCATTGATATCGGCCAGCACCACTTTGCCTCCTGGGCCTACCCGCTTGGAAAACAGCGCCGTCAAATCGCCGGTACCGCCAGCCAGGTCCAGTACCTTCTGGCCAGGGCGCACCGCACTGCAATCCAGGGTGAAGCGTTTCCAGAGCCGGTGAATGCCAAAGGACATTAAGTCATTCATCACATCGTACTTGGCTGCTACCGAATGAAAGACATTGGCTACCAGGGACACTTTGTCGTCTTCAGCCACAGTTTTGTAACCAAAGTGGGTGGTTTTGGAGTTGCTATCGGACATGTCAAAGCCTTGCAGAGAAATTCAGCCGCTAGTGTAAAAGATCTGACGGCAAGACGCCAACGGAACCGTTGCAGCCGCTGCGCTTTACAGCATGGCTTCGGTGGCTACCTGATTGCGGCCCCGGTGTTTGGCAATCTGCAAAATTTGTGTGGTTCTGGCCAGAAACTGCTGCCAGTTTTCCTGGGCCTGATACAAAGAGACGCCCAGTGAAATGGTGACCTTTGGCAGGGTTTTTTTGCTGCGGGACGAGACAAAGCGCAGCTTCTCTACCCCTTTACGGACTTGTTCGGCAATCTCACCGGCGGTACGCAAATCCACATCCGGCAGTAAGATCAAGAACTCTTCACCGCCAGCCCGCACCGGCAGGCCGCTGTCTTGAACGTAGCTGCGGACTTTGCGGGCAACTTTGCTTAAAATGACATCACCGATGGTGTTGCCATAATCCTGGTTGAACTGGCGAAAATGATCCAGGTCCACCGCAATGGCGGCAATCTGGCGTTCCGGCTGCTCGGTAAACCACAATTCCAGGTGCTCTTGCATGGCCAGTCGGTTGTAAAGGCCGGTGAGCGGGTCCAGCAGACGCAACTGCTTCATCTCTTTCAGCTCGGTGCGCAGTTGATGGCTTTGTTGGTTGGCGAGATCCAACTGTTGGTGCAATTGCTGGTGGCTATTGCGTACTTTTTCTGTTGCTTCAATGAGCTGCATCAGGTTTAGCTTGAGTGCCGGATCGCTGCTGCTGAGCTCAGGCAAATGATGATCGAGCAGCTCAAGGTAGTCGCTGGTGGCTTCATGCGCTAGATCGGTGCACCCGGACAAACGAGTGACCATGGTACCAACCCGCTGCACCAGCTGTTCATTTTGTTGCTGAGATTTCTCGATCCAATGGCTGTAAAGTTCAGCCATAATAAAGTCGTCGAAAGGCAGCCGGGCTGCAACCCGTTGCTCAATGGCCTGGCACAGACCGGCATTTTGACCACTGCTGTATTCGTAACTGACGGTATAATTGACCGGGTGAGGCGCTAAGTTGTGCCTTAACAGGAAAGCGGCTGCCTGAGACGACTTCTCTCTGGCCAGCGCTACCGGGTCATTATACATCATGACAATGGAAACTCCGTTTGAATTTCAGGGGCAGTCTGCAATGCTGTTTGTGTGCTGCCAGCAGCAGGAACGCGACTTATCTGTAGGGCAAAGCCAAGCTGTCGCTTGTAATCCTCCCTAACATAGCGACTTAGTTGTCAATAGCCAAGAACTTTTAACGGTTTTTCAGGTGTTTGCTTTAAGAATAGGCTGTCAACGTTACGGAAGGGCATGAAATGCGTCTAAAGGGGCATGAATAGCGTTGGTATAGACTGGCTTTTATCAGCAAGAAAAGTAAAATTATTTTACAAGATTAAAAACTATGAGGTTTTCATGCGTTTGTTTACCCTAGTGGTTGCCACCGCCTTGGTTGTGGGCTGTGCCAACCAGCCAGCGGTTCCAGTTCACCGCGATCAGACTTTCAGAACCTTTGCTGCAGAGTTGTGGCAAGCCGAGCAAGAGCGAAGCCGGCCGGCGCCAGGACAGTTGCCAGACATGTCACCCGATCATTTAAGCAAAATAGCCGCTGAACGGCAGCAGTGGCTGCAGCAACTGGATGCCATGGATTTGACGCTGTTATCGGAGCAAAACCAGATCAATCACGCTATTTTGCGTTATCGTTTGGCCAACCAGTACGATCAGTACCGTTTTGGGGCGCACCAAATGCCGTTACTGTCTGAATCGGGTTTTCATACCAGCCTGGCCTTTATGGCGCAGCGTGGTGGCTTTCGGCAGCTGGAAGATTTTGAAAACTATTTAAGCCAATTGGCCCAAATGCCACGCTACTTCGAGCAACAGATAGACTGGATGCGACAGGGTATTGCTTCGGGCATGACACAACCTCAGGTGGTATTAACCGGCTTTGAAGAGAGCATTCAGGCTTACATTACCGAACAGCCGGAGCAGAATGTGTTTTTTACGCCGTTCCGTCGTCAGCCGGATACCCTGACCGATGCGCAGTGGCAGCAACTGACTGAGCAGGCTAAGCAACTGATT
>SKGJ01000073.1 GCA_007117525.1 Alkalimonas sp. | reverse complement strand
CGGATGGCGACGCAGTAAGTATCGAAGTATCCACTTTGGCTTCATCAATGCCGGGTTTTCCCGGCGTTTTTTTCAAAGATTAGTTATTGGTAGCACCCAATTGATCGTTGAGTCACCCGCCAGCAGCATGTTACCTAATTGACGTTAACTGCTGCAAAGTTGTCAATGCAATCTGGTTTTTGTGCTAGCATAGCCTTCTTTGCACCCGGAGAAGCCTGGAAACGAAGTAGGATGGAAGTATAGCTATGACGCCAGAACAGCCCGTGCGCTTTGGTGACTTTATCCTTTGCCCGGTGAATCAGCAATTGCAAACAACGGTGCAAACCATCACGCTGGAGCCCAAAGTCTACAGTGTGCTGTGTTATCTGATGACCCATCATCAGCGCTTTGTTAGCTTGGAAGAATTGCACCAGCAAGTCTGGGCGGGACGCGTGGTCAGTGATACGGCTGTGCGTCGCACCATCAGTAAATTGCGCGCTGCTTTGCAGGATCAAGCCGAAACACCTCGCTACATTCAATCTGCAGCGAAGCGAGGCTATCGTTGGCTTGCTCAGGTTGAGCCGGTAGCAGCCCTCTCATCCATAGAGCCTGCGGTAGAAACCCCTCTGGCACCAGCCAACACTATTTCCGTTACCTCTGTTACCTCCGTTGCAACCGTCGAGGAGATTGACTCGCCAAGCATCAGCGCACGTGCAACGGTGAAACCCTGGTGGCTGGCCCTGCCACTGGTGGTGTTGGTCGGCATACTGGGCTGGCTGATGTTTCCTGAAACCGAGCCAAACTGGCAGCGGTTTGAGCCTTTGCCAAGCATTGAAGGTGAAAAGCTGGCGCTGGCGATTTCCCCGGACAGAACCGCCATTGTTTATTCCTCCAATTCCATGAATCATGCTGGGCAAGAGCTGTATTGGCATCACCTGGAAAGCGGCAGAACGCGACAGCTTACCTCTGGCAATCACCAAATCATGTGGGTTGAGTATCATCACGATGGTCAATCGCTGTTTTATCACGATTATCAACAAGGGGAGTATCAGTTGTTCCGTCGCCCCATCAGTGCAAACGGCGAATGGCTGGGGCCAGCTGAAGCCTTGCTGTCACCTCAGCCCCGGATGTTTCAGTTAACATCCATTCCCGGTACCGACCAACTTCTGCTGAGCGTGGGGCAGCCAGACTCGATGCAAATTCAGCAGCTGGATCTCAACAGTGGACAGTTGCAACCAGTAACTCATGCTGTGACTGGCAATACCATGGATTATTTGTTCGCTGTATCTGCAGACAACTCGATGCTGGCTTATCTGCGTACCGTCAAAGCGCAGCCTCAACTCCTGATGATAGTGCAGCGGGAGACCGGGCGGATCCTGCGGCAACAAGTGTATCCAGGCGCGGTGTATCGCATTCATTTTGCGGACGATGAACATTTGCTGCTCTTAGATGAGCAGGTACTGCAACTGATGCACTGGCCAACTGGCGCACTGCAGGTGCTGGATCATAATCAGGCAGACGGCTTGGCCGGTTTAAGTCGCGCTCTGGTTCGTGTTTCAGAGCATGACTGGTTACAAAGCCGTATTGTTGGCCTAACTGCAGGCAGACGGTACCAGGTTGGCCCGGTAGGTGATTTAAGCAATCGTACTTTGGTGAAAAGTAACGGCCAGGCCTATGCAATGTTTTTTACCGCTGAGCCGGACCATTATCTGGTGTTGCAACGGCATCATACCTTCAGCCGGTTACTGTTGCAGCAAGCGGATGGACAAAGCCAGACATTACTGGATGTTGACGATTTGGACTTGGTGATACAAGCGGTTCATCCCGATGGTGAGCGGGTCTTGCTTTTTTTGCATGGCCGCCCACATTTGTTCAACATTCCTGATGGGCGGCTAACCGCCTTGCCGGTGAGTTCGCAGCTGTGGCAAAACGCTTTGTTTGATGCATCTGGTGAGGCTGTTATCCTCAATTTTACGGAAAATGGCATCCCGCAAAGTTGGCGCTTCCAGCTGGATACTATGCACACAGATTTGTTGCATCAGGGGGAGCCGGTCGTAGCAGCACTCTCGGCAGAAGACTTTATTGTTGTACAAGACAATCAGCATTTTGCCAGAATCCGCCGGGGTCAGATGGAGTTGTTGCCGCTCCGGATCAGTCAACAGTTTGCCGGCAGCATTCATCTGCGCCAGAACAGGCTGTTTCTGGGGGAAACGGATTTGAAGCACACCTGGATTTACCGCTACGATCTTACCACTGGCGAACTGCACCAGTGGCAGGCCGATCGACGGCAGGTGCTGCAACGATTTGACCTCAACCAGGATGGTACTCAGTGGTTATTGCGGCATGTTCCGCGAGTGGATACCCAGATATTTCCGGCCCAAAGCCGCTTTTAGCCAAAGTTATCATGCAAAAAAACGGCAACCCGAAGGTTGCCGCAAAGGGGACGCGCTTTAAATTTAGTGACGGATCAGGTAGTCAAAGGCACCTAGCGAGGCGTTGGCGCCGCTGCCCATCGCAATAACAATTTGTTTGTACGGCACGGTCGTCGCATCGCCGGCAGCAAAGACACCAGGCAATGAGGTTTGGCCGCGCTCATCAACGATGATCTCACCGCGTGGGCTCAGCTCCACCGCGCCACGCAGCCATTCGGTGTTTGGCACCAGACCGATTTGCACGAAGATGCCCGCCAGTTCAATATGGTGGCTGTCGCCGCTCTTGCGATCGGTGTACTGAATGCCATTGACCTTGTTGCCATCGCCGGTCACTTCGGTGGTTTGAGCTTCAGTAATGATGGTGATATTGCCCATGGAGTTGGCTTT
>SKGJ01000232.1 GCA_007117525.1 Alkalimonas sp. | reverse complement strand
CCAGTGCAAAAATAAGCCGCAGCCAAACAGCAATAAGGTACGCTTGGCTATTTTGCCAAAGACAGCCGCGGTTGGGGTGGCTTTGGCCATGGAAAAGGCCATCGCGGCCCCTACCGCAAATAAGAACATCGGAAAAACAAGATCGGCAAAGGTAAAACCATGCCATGGCGCATGCAACAAAGGAGCGTAGACATGGCTCCAGGAACCGGGCGTATTGACCAGAATCATCAGGGCAATGGCCAGGCCGCGCAGCGCATCCAGAGCAATAAAACGCCCGAATGCCGTATCCGAGCGGGGTACCGCTGGGGTGTTCATGCTATTTCCAGCTTTTTAGCTTATGGCCTTTGACGGCATAGAACAAAATAAAGGCGTAACATGGCAGCATGACAAAGTAAGCGCCCTGTTGGCCTAAACCTGTTCCGCTAAAGAGGCCCCAGAACAGCGGACCGAAAGCGCCACCGGCAATGCCCATAATAAGCAAAGCAGAGCCGATGCTGGTCAGATGGCCCAGGCCAGACAACGCCAGAGGCCAAACCGCCGGCCAGACAATGGCATTGGCCAGGCCCAGCAGTGCAATAAACATCAGGGTGTCTGGCAAGGCCACACCACCAAAAGGCACCAGCACCGCATTGGCTATGGCGTAGGACTCGTTATTGCCAAAAACCACCGCCAGTGTCAGTATCACCCCAAGCACGGCCGAAATTGCCAGCGCGGTTTGTTGCGATAACACCCGAGGGATCAGCGCAATACCCAAACAGTAGCCCACCACCATACAAACCATGGTGTAGGAGGTCATCACACTATAGCGCTCGACACCAAGCGACAAGGCATACATGCCAATGGTATCGCCGGCAATGACTTCCACCGCCACGTAGACAAAGAGCGCCACCACACCCAGCACCAATGCCGGTTTGGCCAACACCGCTTTCAGTTGGCTTTGATCGGCACTGGTCGCATCCACCTGCTCTTCTTCCAGTTCAGGCAAAGGTGAAAAGCGTACCGCCAGTGCCAGCAAACCAAGAAATACCGCCAGCCCCAGATACGGCAACACCATGCGATCGGCCATGGTGTCGATTTGCGTTTGCGTCAACTCGGTTCCGGTAGGTGCACTCAAGCTGCCGATCACCAGGGCAGTAAATACCAAAGGTGCCACCACACCGGCCCCTTTGTTCAAAATGCCCATAATGCTGACCCGCACTGCGGCGGTTTCTTCTGGGCCAAGCCTTACCACGTAAGGATTGACCGCGGTTTGCAGCAGAGTCTGGCCGGCACCAATCACCAATTGGGCAAACAGAAACACCGCAAAGATTTGCGTTTTGGCCGCCGGAATATACAGCAAGCCTGCCAGCATCATCACGCCAATCCCCAACGCCATGCCATTTTTGTAGCCTACTTTCCGAATCAACCAGGCCGATGGAATGGCGGTAAAGGTCACGGCGATGTAGAAGGAAAACAAGATCAGCGAGGCTTGCAAGGGTGTCAGTTGCAGCATCTGCGTCAGATACGGCATTAAAGAACCATTGAGCCAGGTGGCAAAACCCAGCACGAAAAACAAAATTGCGACGATCACCATCGGCATCACTTGCGTCCGCCGGTTGGCTTGTCTGACTGCAGCTTCCATAAAGTACCCCTTGTTGAACTGAATGCCCGGCTACAGCCGGATCTAGTTACAGCGCCGAGGCGCCAATTTTTTACGCTGAAACACTCAGCTGCGGCTGCCCTTGCCACCAGCTTTGCCGGCAGTTCAACTGGTCATCCAGCAGCACCATGTCGGCCCAAAAGCCTGGCAACAGCTTGCCCCGCTTATCCGCACAGCCAATGGCCTGAGCCGGGTAAAGCGATGCCATGCGCAGCGCTTCGCCCAGTTCAAGCTGCAGCACCTGGACGGCGTAGCGCACCGCAGCCGCCATATCCAACACCGAGCCCGCCAGGGAGCCGGCTTCATTGGTCAATTTGTTGCCCTGCCGCATGACTTTGCCTTCGAAAAAAGCAAACTCGGTGTCGGTGGTGCCAACCGGTGACATCGCATCCGTCACCAACAGCAGCTTGCCCTTCGGCTTGGCAGCTAAGGCGACCTGTGCAGCGACAGGATCCATGTGGTAGCCATCCAGAATGATGCCGCACCAGCTACTGCGATCAGCCAGCGCCACGCCCACCATGCCTGGCTCGCGCGAGGTCAAAGGCGACATGGCATTGTACAAGTGGGTAAAGCCAGTAGCTCCAGCAGCAAGCGCCGCCTGCACAGTGGCGGCATCCGCATTGGAGTGGCCTAAAAATACAATGACACCGGCATCAGTCAACTGACGGATTTGCTCAGGTGCTATGGTTTCCGGCGCAACCGTGACCATGCGAATACCTATGTCCTGACGTTGATACAGCGCCAGCTCATCGGTAGATAAAGGACGGATGTGGTGCGCCGGGTGCACACCCTTTTTCGGCACCGACAAATGCGGCCCTTCAAAATGAATGCCGACTATGCCTGGCAGCTGCTGTTTTAGAGCGGCAGCAACGGCATCAGCGGCCTGCTGCATGGTGTCGAGGTTGTCGGTAATAACGGTCGGCAGCATGGCTGTGGTACCAAACTGAGTGTGGGCATTAAAGATGGTGCTCAAGCTGCTTAAAGTGGGCGCCGTGTTCAGCAAAGCGCCGCCCCCGCCATTTACCTGCACATCAATAAAGCCAGGAACCAGGGTGCCGGAGTCCACCGTGCCGGGATCGCAAGGCGTGATGCTGTGAATACGCCCCTGCTCCAGCTGGACCGCTGCATTGCGATGCCACTGCTCGCCATCAAAGAGTTGTGCGACCCGAAGTTCTG
>SKGJ01000310.1 GCA_007117525.1 Alkalimonas sp. | reverse complement strand
GGGTGCCCCAACCGAACCGGCATTTGGAACACATCTTCGGCAAACTCGACCGCACCTTCAATCTTGGCGGCGCCACCGGTCAGCACTACGCCTGCGGCAATTTGCTCTTCCAGGCCACTGCTGCGAATTTCTTCCAGCACCAGCTCGAACAACTCCTGGTAGCGCGGTTCAATCACTTCGGCCAGGGTATGGCGCGACATGCTGCGCGCCGGGCGTCCGCCGACACTCGGCACTTCAATGCTTTCTTCTTTGCCGACCATGCTGCGCAGCGCACAACCGTACTGCACTTTGATGTCTTCGGCATGGCTGATGGGGGTGCGGAAGATTTTCGCAATATCGCTGGTGACCTGATTGCCGGCGACCGGCACCACGGCGGTATGGCGCACAGCGCCATTGGTGTAGACCGAAATATCAATGGTGCCACCGCCCATATCCACCACACAGACTCCCAGCTCTTTTTCATCCTCAGTCAGCACCGCGTAGCTCGACGCCAGGGCCGAGAAGATCAGCTGATCCACTTTCAGCCCACAGCGCTCGGCACACTTTTCAATGTTTTTCGCCATGTCGTTGGCGCAGGTAATAATGTGAGCGCGGGCTTCCATCCGCACGCCCGACATGCCGACCGGGCTCTTGATGCCTTCTTGCATGTCGACCGAAAACTCCTGCGGCAGCACGTGCAGCATCCGCCGCTCGGCAGAAATCGGCACCGATTTGGCGGCATGGATCACACTGGCGACATCGTCGGCCGTCACTTCGGTATCGCCTATCGGCACCATGCCACTCTCGTTCTGGCAGCGAATGTGTTTGCCGCTGATCCCCAGGTAGACCGAGGAGACCTGGCAATCTGCCATCAGCTCAGCTTCGTTGATGGCACGCTGCACCGACTGCATCACCAGATTCAAATCGTTGACACCGCCTCTGTCCATACCGCGGGTGGTGTGGGTGCCTACCCCAACAATGCTGAGCTTTTGATCCGGGGTCACTTCGCCCACCACGGCTTTGCATTGTGCCGTGCCGATATCCAGTGCCACTATCATTTCCCGATCCAACGACTTCGTCATGCTTTACTCTTCTGTTCTAATGGGCTGAAACGTACAGCAACCCCGGTATCGTACCGCAAGTCCACCTCGGCGATGGTCGCATCGCTGTGCTGCTGCAACACCGGGTACAATTCTAAAAAGCGCTGCACCCGTGGCACCGTCTGCTGCCGTCCAAGCCGCAGCCGGATGTCATTGCTCAGCTCGATTTGCCAGGCGAATCGTTCGCTTAGCTCCAATCGTTCGGCGCTTAGCTGATGCAAATTCAGCAACTGCTCAATGTGACGGAACATAGCAAGGGCATCCTGCTCGCTGCCGGTGGGGCCTGTCAGCTCCGGGAGTTCGGCCATCAATTGGTCCAGCGGTGCGCTAAACAACTCGCCCTGCCGGTTGAGTAATTGATTGTCATTCCAAATGGCCACCGGTTGCTGCTCTGTCACTACCACCACCAGGGTGTCCGGCCATTGTTTGCGCACGGCGACCTGATACACCCACGGCTGCTGCAGCAGGAACTGCTGCACCTCTGCTACATCCACCCGAAAAATATTGCCAACATACTGCTGGTGCAGCCGTTGCTGCAGCCTGTTTGGCTCAATATGCTGAAAATCCCCAAACAAACGAACCTGGGCGATGGGGGTGGTTTGTTGCCGCTCAACGTAGAGCTTCAACTGCCAGCCACCCCAGGCCAGCGCCAGCAACGACAGCACAAAAAACACCAGCCCGGCAAGCCAGGTACGGTGGTTTTGTGTTGGGCTGGACCGCTGTGTCATGCGTTTGCCTGCTCCGTTTGCGCCAGTACCTCAAGTACCAGCTGTTGAAAACTCAGTCCGGCCGCTTTAGCAGCCATCGGCACCAGGGATTTTTCTGTCATGCCCGGCACGGTATTGACCTCCAGCACATAAGGATTTCCCTGCTGATCCAACATAAAATCGACCCGGCCCCAGCCACTGGCACCGACCGCATCAAAGGCTTGCCAGGCCAGCTGCTGCACTTGCTCGGTTAAAGCTGAATCAATGGGTGCCGGACACAAGTACTGGGTGGTCGAGGCCTGGTACTTGGCGTTGTAATCGTAAAAGCTGTGCGGGGTGCGCATCTCAATCACCGGCAACACCTGCTCACCCAACACGGCCACCGTCAGCTCCCGCCCCTGGATCCAGCGCTCAACCAGCACATTGCTGTCGTAGCGCAGTGCTTCGGTCACCGCCGCTTGCAAGCTGGCGTCGCTGTCAGCGACACTCATGCCAATGCTCGAGCCTTCACAGGAAGGCTTCACCATGACTTTGCCGCCAAGCTCAGCCAACAAGGCTGGGGTGGCCTGGCTGGCACTGTGCAGCACCCGAAAATCTGCGGTGGCAATGCCCTGCGCCCGGAACAACCATTTGCAGCGCACTTTGTCCATCGCCAGTGCCGAGCCTAAAACCTTGCTGCCGGTGTAAGGCAAGCCAAGCAACTGCAAAGCGCCCTGCATGCTGCCATCTTCACCACCTCGGCCATGCAGCACAATAAAAACCCGATCCGGTTTCTCAGCGGCCAGCTCCGCTAAGGGCTGGGTTTTAGGATCGAAGGCATAGGCATCGACGCCGCTTTGCAGCAGTGCCTGCAGCACCGCCTGCCCGGAGCGCAGCGAAACTTCGCGCTCGGCAGAGCTCCCACCAAACAGAACCGCGACCCGACCAAAACGGCTCATAGTGTCTCCTCCGCCTGCTTTAATCGCTCGCAATCCAGTTTTTTGGCGGCCAAATCCCGCGCCAATGCGCCAATGTTACCGGCGCCCTGAGT
>SKGJ01000237.1 GCA_007117525.1 Alkalimonas sp. | reverse complement strand
GCTGTTGCACACTGAGATGCTGATGCGCCTGTTCCATTCATGCTGGTTACTGCTGCTTCTTGCTGGTTTTTGCCAGCCGCAGACCTATGCCAGCAGCGAGGCCTCGGTCCAGGCGCAACAGTCCACAGTCGCCGCCCTGCTGCAACACTACAGCGACTGGACACAGCCCAATGAGTCGCATGAAGACAGCGATGCTGCCAGTTGTTGCAGCCAAGCGCAGCATACCGCATCCCCCTGTCGCCATAGAGATCAATCCGCGACTGCTGAACTGGCAGTACCGCGCAATACCAACCCAGCCCGCGCCCCACCCAACACAATCCTTTCCTGACAAACCTTACCGCCGCTCTTAAGCAGCGTGCATTGCGATGTTTTCAGCGCTTACCCAAGCGCTGTGGAGGATTGACCATGAAACAACTGCCACTGTACTCCCTGGATGCCCTGGATCATCTGGTTCAACCCAGTGAGTTTCACCAGCATGAACTAAATACGCCTGCCATCCAATGGCTCACCGACTTTCAACAGCATCAACCCAGTCTGCTGGAAGCCGATACCTTAGCCACCGACGCCCTCCTGATGCTGGAGCGTGAACACAGCGACCTCAAGCTGGTGGTGGATGCGAAAGAAGAGCTGCTGGGCTTGATAGGACCTGAACAATTATCAGCTCAGAGCATTATGCGCCGGGTGGTGCTGGGGGAGGCTCGCAACGAGGTGAGGGTCCGGGATTTGATGCTACCACGGGCCAGGCTAAAAGCCCTGGCTTATGACGATTTGCACCATTGCCGGATCGGAGATGTCCTGAACACCTTACGCCGGGAGGGCCAGTGCTATTGTCTGGTGCTGGATCGCGCCCAACACCAGATCCGTGGCGTCCTGAGCAGCGAAGCCATTGCGCGGCGGCTGGAGCTGCCCTGGACAGTCACACCAGCACCGACCTTCTTGCAACTTTGTGACTCAGTACTGAGCTGACAATAGCTGGAAAAGCAGCAGGCCCGTTAGTGCGGGCCTGCTTAGCTAACTTAACTTGCAAGTGCGGCGCTAATGCCCGGCCACTTGCATCGATTCAATCAGCACCGAGCCGGTCTGCACCGCGCCCCGGATATCGACATCCTTGCCAACAGCAACAAGGCGCTGAAACAGCTCGTTCAGGTTGCCGGCTATGGTGACTTCAGCGACCGGAAACTGGATCTCGCCGTTTTCCACCCAAAAGCCAGCCGCGCCACGGGAATAATCCCCGGTCACGGTATTGACTCCCTGCCCCATCAGCTCGGTTACCAACAGGCCGCGCCCCATCTGCTGGCAGAGCGCCGCCAGATCCTGCTCGCCATGCTGCACCTGCCAGTTGTGGATGCCACCGGCATGGCCGGTACTGGCCAGACCCAGCTTACGGGCTGAGTAGCTGGTCAACAGCCAGCTGGTCAGTACCCCTTTTTCAATCACGGCTAAGTCGCGGGTTTTCACCCCTTCGGCATCAAAGGGACTGGACGCCAGCCCTTGCAACAAATGCGGTCGCTCCACAATGGTCAGATGCTCCGGGAAAATACGCTGACCGAGCTTATCGAGCAAAAAGCTGGACTGACGGTAAATGCTGCCACCGCTGATGGCGCTGACCAGATGGCCGAATAAGCTGCTGGCAATATCGGCCCGGAAAATCACCGGTACTTTCTGAGTCGGTACCTGACGTGCATCCAGGCGGGCGACCGTTTCCTCGGCCGCCTCACGCCCGATCTGCTCCGGGCTCAGTAGTTTGGCAAAGTCACGCTGCACGCTGTAGCTGTAATCGCGCTGCATGTCCTGCTCGGATTTGCCGATCATCACGCAGCTGATGCTGTGCCGGCTGCTGGGGTAGCCCACCAGTTGACCATGGCTGTTGCCATAGACTTTGATGCCCTGATGCGATGAGAACGACGCCCCTTCGGAATTGACAATGCGGCTGTCGTAATCAAATGCTGCTTGCTCGGCACGGGCACAGCTGGCAATGGCGTCGCTGGTATCCACCTGGTGCGGGTGAAACAAATCCAGTTCTGGCGGGTTAAACTCCAGCCAACCGGCTTCCGCCACACCGGCGCATGGGTCTTCCGAGGTGTAGCGGGCAATATCGACCGCAGCTTCTACCGTGCGTTTCAATGCCTGCGGGCTCAGATCGGCTGTGGATGCCGAGCCTTTGCGCTGACCAAAATACAAACTGATGCCAAGGCCACCATCCTGGTTAAACTCCAGGGTTTCCACCTCACCATGACGGGTTTCCACACTCAGGCCACGGGTACGACTCATCGAAGCTTCCGCACTGCTGGCACCCAACTGCCTGGCATGGGCCAACACCTGGCTGACGGCTTCTTTTACTTCGGCGATTTCCTGCTGAATGTCCTGTTGTGTTGCTTGCATAGCCCCTCTGCCTGGTTCAGAAAAAGCTCAGGCTTTGAAAGCCTCTGCTTTTCCTTGCTCAATACGTTATAATTACTCACCATAGTGTACTCAGATAAGAGCCAAGATGACAGAATTTCTCCACGGTGACTGGGATGAAGACGAAGTCCTGAAAAGCAAAACCCAGGTCAAACGCGAAATGGATGCGTTGCAACAGCTCGGCGAAGAGCTGGTCGCCCTGCCACCGGCATCACGCGCCAAAGTACCGCTGGACGAGGAGTTGCAGGATGCTCTGCTGCTGGCGGATAAGCTGGCGAAAAAGCGCGAGGCCCTGCGCCGACACATTCAGTTTATTGGCCGCCTAATGCGCAGCCGTGATATCGAGCCGATAGAACAGGCACTGGCGCTGATCCGCAACACCAACCAGGCGGCTACCCGCAAGTTTCATTTGGTTGAG
>SKGJ01000004.1 GCA_007117525.1 Alkalimonas sp. | reverse complement strand
GTCGGCGGTATTTTCAGCTTGAAGCGTTTAAGAACCGATGCGGGTTCTGTTACTTGGGAAGTTCAGCTTCAGCACTTCGTAGGCATCATCACGCAGCTTGTACAGGCCCAGTTTATCGTAGCCTTGCACCATCAGCTCCAGCGCCTGCTCCACTTGCGGCGATTCACGGAAAAACTCCACAATGTATTTGCCGCGGTTGGCTGCTGCCAGATAAGCACCGCGACGCATGTAATAATCGGCGACAATCAGTTCATGGCGAGCCAGCGTTTCACGAATGTGCTGCATCCGAATCCGGGCATCGGCACTGTACTTGCTGTCGGGGTAGCTGGTCACCAGAATGCGGAAGTCATCAAAGGCCTGGCGGGTACTGGCCAGGTCACGATCCGCCTGATCGATGCCAAAGAACGACTGAAAGGCATTTTCATCGGCTTTGAGGTTGGTTAGGCCACGCATGTAATAGACGTAGTCGAGGCTGGGGTGATTTGGGTTCAGCCGGATAAAGCGATCGATGTTGGCAATGGCTTGCGGCAAGTTATTGGCCCGGTAGTAGGCATAAATCAAGTCCAGCTGCACCTGACGCGCCAGAGGGCCAAAGGGATAGCGGTTCTCAACGGCTTGCAGCATTTCGATGGCCCGATTGTACAGACCTGAGTCCAACACACCTTTGGCTTCTTCGTACATGGCTTGCGCATTTTGCGTCACTGAGACGGGCTCTTGTGTCCGTTTACCAGCACAGGCACTGAGCGTTACTGCGATGATCATCACCCACAGCAGGGTGGAAAACTTACTAGTCATGGTTAAATTCATATCTCCGTCAGCCTTTGGCTGTCCAGTTGGTGGTAAAACCGTTAAAATACGCTCCAAGAGAAACCCGATTCTAACCCAGAGCCTTCGGGAATGCACACAGGATACCCGCTTCCGCTATGACAAAACAGATCAAATTGACAGAAATCGTGCCTGACCATCTTTACGGTAAGCGGTTAGATCAGGTGTTGGCCGAATTGTTCCCCGATTATTCACGCTCACGGATAAAAAACTGGATTTTGGCCGGGGAGGTATTCATCGATGGGGTGGTCGAAAGCAAACCCCGGCACAAATTGCTGGGTGGCGAAACGCTGCTGGTCGACGCCGAGCTGCCAGACGAAGTGCAGCATGAGGCCGAAGCCATTGCACTGAACATTTTGTACGAAGATGACGACATCCTGGCAATCAACAAACCGGCTGGTTTGGTGGTGCACCCGGGGGCGGGCAATCAGGCCGGTACTTTGTTGAATGCCTTGTTGCATCATGTGCCGGATATTATCGAAGTGCCAAGGGCTGGGATCATTCACCGACTGGATAAAGACACCTCCGGCGTGATGGTGGTGGCCAAAACCATACCGGCACAAACAGCCTTGGTCTCAGCCATGCAACAACGGCTGATCACCCGTGAGTACGAAGCCGTCTGTCACGGCACCTTAACCGGTGGTGGCACCGTCGATGCCCCCATTGGACGCCATCAAACCCAGCGCACTCTGATGGCCATTGACGAAGCCGGCAAACCTGCCGTCACCCATTATCGGGTGATGGAGCGCTTCCGAGCCCATACCCGGCTGCGATTGCGGCTGGAAACCGGTCGCACCCACCAAATCCGGGTGCACATGCAATCCTTGCATCATCCTTTGGTGGGCGATCCTGTTTACGGTGGCCGGCCCAGACCGCCGCGCGGCGCCAGCGAGCAGTTCCGTCAGGTACTGCAAAGCTTTCAGCGCCAGGCTCTGCATGCTGCTTTGCTGAAACTTGAGCACCCTATCAGTGGTGAGCCGATGGAGTGGCAGGCGCCGATCCCGGAGGACATGCGTTTTTTGGTCGAGACCCTGCGTTCCGATACGCAGCAGCATGGCATGGACGATGCCTGATGTGCGGCTGATTCAGCCAGACTGGCCAGCCCCAGCTGGGGTGAGAGCCATCAGCAGCACCCGTGTGGGGGGCCTGTCTGACGGACCTTATGCCGGTTTGAATCTGGGCAGTCATGTTGGTGATGACAGGGCGGTGGTCGCAGGCAACCGCCAGCTGTTGAGCGCTGCGGCAGCCATGCCTCAGCCGCCATTTTGGTTGGAACAGGTGCATGGGGTTCAGGTGTTTGCTTTACCTGCAGCAAGCCCGGAGCCCATCACTGCCGATGCGGCGTACAGCGACCGCCCCGGCCAGGTGTGCGCGGTGATGACCGCCGATTGCCTGCCGGTGCTGTTCTGCGATGCTCGTGGCCAGCAGGTCGCGGCAGCTCATGCTGGCTGGCGTGGCCTGGCAGCGGGGGTGCTGGAAAACACCCTGGCCAGTTTTGCTGCCGGCGCGCAGATCATGGCCTGGCTTGGCCCTGCCATTGGGCCTTCGGCCTTTGAAGTGGGCAGCGAAGTTGTGCAGCAATTTACCACCTCAGATCCCCGGGCCGCAGCGGCCTTTGTGCAACAAAGCGAGCACAAATGGTTGGCGGATTTGTACCAGTTGGCCCGGTTGCGCTTGCAGCGCGCCGGCGTGCAGGCCATTTACGGTGGCGATCACTGCACCTTTTCTGAACCCGAATTGTTTTACTCCTACCGCCGTGATGGCCAAACCGGCCGCATGGCTAGCTGCATTTGGTTGCAGCCCTAACTTTGATCCTAGTCAATTATTTGACGCCTACTGCTTGAAAACTGCTCGGTGGCTCCCAATATAAGTTATACCCAAGTGACCTCAAGATTCGGATTCAGCGGGAGATAAAAGCGCTTTAGGCAAGGCAGTTGTTGGAAGCTTTGGTGGTTCCAAATCGACAACAGCTAACGCCGCATAAAGCGCTTTTAGCCCCG
>SKGJ01000246.1 GCA_007117525.1 Alkalimonas sp. | reverse complement strand
TTTTCCCGCACCGCCATCACCAGGGTGGCCACAATGTTAAAGCACGCAACGGCAATCACCAGCGCCAACACCAGATAAATGATGCTGCGCACCATCTGTATGTCCTGATACAAATGGCCCTGAGTTCGCATCCAATCCTGCAAATAGACATAATCAAGCGACATGCCACCCAGCTCCCGCGCCACCTGATGCGCTGCAAACACATCCTGCAACTGAAAAGCAAAACCTTGCACCGTATCTGCTGGCATCGCCAGCCAGTCGGCCAAAGCTGGCATCGCCACCCAAGCCTGCTGGTAATCAATCTGGCCACCAACCTGAATAATGGCCGATACCGTCAACACCACAGTCTGACTGCGGGCCAAACGGCCGTCCGGGCTAAACTGCGGCAGCATCAGCTGCAACTGATCGCCCACGTCCAAGGCCAGTGCCTGTGCCAAGCCAGCTCCTAAAATAATGGCATCCGGTTGCAGACTATCCAGCTGTCCGGCCTGCAGATAACGGCTGAAATCGGTAATCCCCAACTCAGCGGACAACACGATGCCTCGCACCGATGCCCCTTTGACCAGCTGACCACTGCGCAAAATGCCATTGCTTTTAATGTAAGGCGCTGCTGCTGTCACCATTGGATGTTCGGCCATCTGCGCCAGACTGGCAGGCCAGTCGTGCAACTGCCCCTCCACCGAATGCAACTCAATATGAGGGATCACCGCCAACAACCGATCTTTTAGCGCCTGTTCAAAGCCATTCATTACCGACAGCGCCAAAATCATCACCGCGACCCCTAAGCCAATGCCCAGGGTCGATGAGGCAGAAATAAAGCGAATAAAGGCATTGCTGTGGCGGGTATGGCGATAACGACGCGCCAACTGCCAGGACAGCGATTCAGCCAGGCGCTCACGCATCGGACGACTCCAGCAGTCCGTCCTGCATCCGGTAAAAATGGTCGCATTTACCGGCCAGCTCCGGATCGTGCGTGACAATGACAAAGCTGATGCCAAGCTGCTGATTGAGCTCTCGCAACAAGGCATAAATTGACTCGGCGGTCTGGTGGTCCAGGTTGCCGGTGGGTTCATCCGCCAGCACCAGGGCCGGTTGCGCCACCAACGCCCGGGCAATAGCAACGCGCTGCCGTTCACCACCACTCAGCTCAGCTGGCCGGTGCGACAACCGATGCGCCAGCCCCACCCGCTCCAACATGGCGCGCGCCGCCTGCTCCGCTTTGGCCACCCGCTCGCCACGGATCCGCAGCGGCATGGCGACATTTTCCAGCGCGGTAAAATCCATCAACAAATGATGAAACTGATAAATAAAACCCAGCTGCTGATTCCGCAAACGAGCCTTGTCGCGCTCAGAAAGAGCAGCCAGGTCCTGGCCTAGCAGCAGCAACTGACCACTGTCGGGTTGTTCCAATGTGCCCAATAAATGCAACAAGGTACTTTTTCCTGAGCCGGAACTGCCCACAATGGCCACCATACTGCCGCTCTCCACCGCGATATCAACACCATTGAGGACAGGCGTCCGGTGTGCCCCATCACGAAATGCTTTGACCAGTTGCCGGCCTTCTATCACCTTATTCATCACGTAAAACTTCCGCTGGTTGGATTTGTACCGCCCGCCAGGCCGGGTAAAGCACAGCCAAAAATGTCAGCAACAATGCGCTGCACACAATAAGCAGGATTTGAGAGCTCTGAATCACCACCGGCAGCTCAATGCCCCCGGCAATCTGCAGCCCCAGCAGCCCTAGCAAGGTATTGATGGAACCGCTCAGCAACACCCCGGCCAGAGCACCCAAAAGAGCGCCTATCACCCCATTGCTCATGCCCTGCACCGCAAAAATGGTAAAAAGCTGGTGATTTTGCATGCCCTGCGTTTTTAAAATGGCCACTTCGGCCTGCTTTTCCGTCACCATCATCACCAAAGCCGAAACAATGTTAAAGGCTGCCACCGCCACAATCAGCAGCAACATCAACCACATCATGGCTTTTTCCATCGCCACCGCTGCAAACAACTTGCCATGGCTTTGGCGCCAATCCTGCACTTCAGTAAAAACACCCTCAGACTGCAATCGCTCAGCCAATGCCGGTGCCGTAAAGGGATCGCGCAGCTGAATACGCCAGGCAGTATCCGCCGCCTGACTCGGCAACAGCCGTTGCAATTCATCCAGTTTCACCACCGCCAACACCTGATCAAGCTCCGAGCCGGTTTCCAAAATGCCCACCACCTGGAACAAGCGTTGTCGTGGCATCCAGCCCAGCGGCGTGTAGCTACCGCCTTGCGCCAGCGACAAACGCAGTGAATCACCCAGGCCAACATCCAACTCTTCAGCCAGCTGGCGGCCAAGCACAATGGGAAAACGCTGCAGCTGCAGTTGCTGCCACTGGCCCCGGATCAGACTTTGCGCCATAAACTCGGGCAATTGATTGGTATCCACCCCTTGCAGTTGCACCGGCATCAATTGCCGGGGCGACTGCACCAACGCTTCGGCTTGAAGAAAAGGACTGATTTGCACAATGCTCGGATAGCGGGCGGTCAATTGTTGCTGCCACTGCGCGTTTTGCGGCTCGGCTGGCTGGACAATCAAGTGCGGCAAGACCCCTAAGATGCGTTTTTTCAGCTCGGCTTCAAAGCCATTCATCACCGAGCTGACCAAAGTAAGCGCCATCACGCCCAGAAAGATCCCGGCCATGGAAAACAACGTAATGAAGGATATAATGGCGTTTCCTTTGCGGCTTTGGCTGTAACGCAAACCGATCCACAAACTGACTGGTAGCTGCATAGGCGATTCGGATCTTCAGGACAAGGTCGTAGTAAAGTGGTAAAGTGAGC
>SKGJ01000395.1 GCA_007117525.1 Alkalimonas sp. | reverse complement strand
CAAGCCGTGTACTTTGCCGAGCGCTTGCGCAAGTCGGTGGAAAAAACACCGGTGCAGCATCATGATCTGCAAATCCAATGCACGGTCAGTATTGGCATTGCTGAATCCAACCCTGCGATGGAAGAGCACCGCCAATGGCTCGAGTTGGCCGACAAAGCCTTGTATTTCTCCAAAGCCAATGGCCGTAATCAGGTCACATTGGCCAGCGAAATGAAAGAGGAAATTTAATTAGTGCCTGTCTTGGCGACTCCGTGAAGCGGCATCATAAAGCATCCGGGCAGCGGCACAGCTCTGTGATAGTGCCGTCTTCTTGTTGCTGCTCCAGACAGACCTGAAAGCCCCACAGGCGATGCAGGTGCTTCATGACCTCCTGAGTGCTTTGGGGCTCCAGAGGGATGCCTCGTTGTGGCACATACCGGAGAGTCAAGGAGCGATCGCCGCGCACATCCACGTTGTAAACCTGGATATTGGGCTCCAGCAAACTCAGGTTGTACTGCGCGGATAGCATCTGGCGAATTTGCTGATAGCCTTGCTGATTGTGAATGGCTGCCACTTCCAAACTGGGATCCTTGCTGTCATCGACAATGGCAAAGAGGTGAAAATCCCGAATCACTTTGGGTGACAAATACTGGCTGATAAAGCTTTCATCTTTGAAGTTTTGCATGGCAAAGTGCAGGGTTTCCAACCAGTCGGAGCCGGCAATGTCCGGGAACCACTCCTGGTCTTCTGCTGTGGGTGCCTCACAAATCCTGCGCAAATCGGTAAAGATCGCAAAGCCCAGCGCATAAGGATTGATGCCGGAATAGTGTGGGCTGTTGTAGGCAGGTTGCGATACTACATTGGTATGGGTGTGTAAGAACTCCATCATAAAGCGTTCGCTGACCACACCTTCATCGTACAGATGCTGCAAAATGGTGTAATGCCAAAAGGTGGCCCAGCCTTCATTCATCACTTGAGTTTGTTTTTGCGGATAAAAGTATTGTGAGATTTTCCGCACAATGCGCACCAACTCACGCTGCCAGGGCTTAAGCAGTGGGGCGTTTTTTTCAATAAAGTACAGAATGTTTTCTTGCGGCTCGGATGGAAATCGCTTGTTGCGCTCAATTTCGGTAACTGGTTTGGTTGGGATGGTACGCCAGAGATCATTGACCTGAGACTGCAGATAGGCTTCGCGCTCTTCCTGGCGTTTTTGTTCTTCTTCCAGTGAAATCTTCTGCGGCCTTTTGTAGCGGTCGACCCCGTAATTCATCAGGGCATGGCACGAATCCAGCACTTCTTCGACCTCAGCAATGCCGTATTTTTCCTCGCAGCGGCTGACGTAACCTTTGGCGAATAGCAGGTAATCAATGATCGATGAGGCATCGGTCCAGGTTTTAAACAGGTAATTGTTTTTAAAAAAAGAGTTGTGCCCATAGCTGGCATGGGCCATCACCAGGGCTTGCATGGTAATGGTGTTTTCTTCCATTAAGTAAGCAATGCAAGGATCGGAGTTAATGACTATTTCGTAGGCCAGCCCCATGTAGCCACGCTTGTAGTTCTGCTCGGTTTGAATAAACTTTTTGCCGTAGGACCAGTGGTGATAGCCTAGCGGCATACCAATGCTGGAATAGGCGTCCATCATCTGCTCGGCCGTGATGACCTCAATCTGGTTTGGATAGGTGTCCAAACCGTAATGCCGGGCTACCCGGGCTATTTGCTGATGGTAAGACTCCAGCAATTCAAAAGTCCAGTCCGGTCCATCGGACAAGGGTTCTGTTTTAGGCTGTGCTTTGGCCATACCACTACCTCCGCTGCATCATTATGCTGCTTGCTTTTTAAAAAGCTCCCGAAACACCGGGTAGATATCGGCTTGCTCCCGGATGTGCTGGATAGCAAAGTTTTCAAACTGTGGCAGCAAGGTCTCATACTGTTGCCACAGACTTTGATGGGCCCGGGTAGTAATCTCGATGTAGGCGTAATAACGGACCAGTGGCAACAACTGACTTCGCATGATTTGCTGACACAAGGGACTGTCGTCGGTCCAGTTGTCGCCATCGGACGCCTGAGCACCGTAGATGTTCCATTCTTCCGGGTTGTAACGCTGGCTGATAATCTCATGCATCAATTTTAAGGCGCTGGAGACAATGGTACCGCCGGTCTCCTGCGAGTAGAAAAACTCCTGCTCATCCACTTCTTTGGCCTGGGTATGGTGTCGAATGTAGACCACTTCGACGTTTTTGTAGCTGCGGGTTAGAAACAAGTACAACAAGATATAAAAGCGCTTGGCCATGTCTTTGGTGGCTTGATCCATTGAGCCGGATACATCCATCAGGCAAAACATCACGGCTTTGCTGGTTGGTTCCGGGCGCTTTTGGTAATTGCGATAGCGTAAATCAAAGCTGTCGATGTAGGGGACGGCGGCAATGCGCTGTTTGAGCTCGGCAATTTGCTCGGCCAGTAGTTTCAGTTGATGCTGATCAGGCACAGGAGCCTGCTCCAGGGCTTGCTGCTGTGCTTCAAGCTCCGCCAGCTCGCGTCTTTTGTCTGCCGACATGGCGATGCGCCGTGCTAACGAGCCACGGAGTGAGCGAACAATATCAATGTTGCTGGGAACACCTTCGGCCCGGTAACCGGCCCGGACCTGTTTGTACTGCACCAACTTATCCAACTGATTCTTTTTCAGGTTAGGCAGTTCTAAATCTTCAAACAACAGGTCCAGATACTCGTCCTTGGAAATGGAAAAGACAAAGTCATCTTCACCTTCGCCATCGGCGCTGGCATCGCCTTTACCGCTGCCCTGACCGCCACCACCATCCGGGCGTTTAATCCGGTCACCCTGGCTGAACTGAT
>SKGJ01000355.1 GCA_007117525.1 Alkalimonas sp. | reverse complement strand
GTGTGCCTGAGCCAGCGGGACTGGTTCGTTGGGATCAGGTGCAAACTTTATTGGTAAAGGAGAATAACCTGCTATGACCCTGGTATTGCTCTACAAAGCCTTGCATCTGATTTTTATGGTGGCCTGGTTTGCCGGCATTTTTTACTTGCCAAGACTTTTTGTCTACCACGCAGAAACCAGCAACACGGAGATTCAGGCACAATTCAAAGTGATGGAGCGTCGCTTATTGTTCTTTGTAACCCCCTTTGCCATTCTGACGCTGGTGTTTGGCCTACTTCTGATCCAGGCATACGGCATGGACTGGTTTCGTGCCAGCCGCTGGCTGCATTACAAACTGCTGTTGGTGGTCTTGTTGTACGGCTACCACGGCTATTGCTTTAAGCTGCTGGCCGACTTTAAAGCCGATAAAAATAGCCGTAGTGGCCGTTTTTACCGTTGGTTCAATGAGCTGCCAGTGCTGATTTTGTTTGCCACCATCTTGCTGGCAGTGCTCAAACCCTGAGTGGCTGGCTTTAAAACAGCGGCTCAGCCACTCAGCAGCCACAGCAACAACAGCAAACTGAGCAGCAGTGCACAGACCCCAGGCAGCAAAGACTCTGTTGCCAAACGGCGATTGAGCCAGCGCTCACTCTGCCGCCAGGCTGGCAATCTGAGCACAGGTAGTGCACGACTTCTGCTTTGATAACCTGCTTTTAGCCACAAAGACCAGCCAAGGGCCGGACTTCTGGGCTGTTGCCAGGCGGCCGCTAGTTGCCAACCGCTGCGCTGCCAGCCCCAGTGCAGCAACAGCGCCAAGGCAACCGGCCAGAGCGCCGCCAGCACCGCGCTAAAACTCAAACTGGCCAACCACTGCGGCCGCAAAGCAGCGAACCAGCCTGGCATGCTGAGCGAAGCCAGCACCAGGATCCCCCAGGCCAGGCTGGCTGTCCCTGGCAGCGAAGGTCCCGGCAGCTGCCACTGTGCTTTGGCCAGACGCAACCAGTGAAGCGCCAGCAAGGCGGTGCACAAAGCACCGAAAGCAAGCAGTGCATCGAGCAGCGGTAAAGCAGGTAAGCTGCTTTCGGACACCCCTTGCTTCAAGCCATATTTCACCATGGCACCAGAGCTGAGCGGTAGCGCTACCAGGCTTAACAGTGGCCAAAGCAGCAAGGCACCATGCCAGGTGGATAAACGGTAGTGATTGACAGAGCCAGCAGCCAGAAACAACGCCGATTTCAGCAAAGCATGATGGCAGCAATACCCAACCAGCAGCCAGGTAGCAGCCGTTTGCAGCTCAAGCGGGCTGGCCCAATACAGCACCAGCGCCAACAGCATATAGCCCATCTGACTGACCGACGAGTACGCCAGCACCACCTTGCTGCTCTGATGCAGCAAGGCGATCAGAGCGCCAAACAATGCAGAGCCCAACGCCAGCAATGCCAAGCCCGGCAACCAGGATACGAGCAGCGGATCCTGAGCCGGCAAAAACTGCCACAAGCCCAACAAGCCCGCTTTGATCATAGCGCCGGACAACACCGCACTGGCGGGGACCGGAGCCGCCGGATGTGCCAACGGCAACCAGATGTGCAGCGGGAAAAAGCCAGCTTTTAAGCCCAGGCCCAACAGCAACAAGGTCAGAGTTAGCGGGGTAAGCTCAATGCTTTGCAGATTGGCAATCAGCAATGCCCCCTCAGCCGCATCCACCCGGAGCAACAAGCCCGCAAACAGCAGCAATTCACCAAGGATTGCCAGTTGTAAATAGAGTCGCCCGGCCTGCCGGGCCGTTTTATCGCCACGATGGATCACCAGCCCATAGGCCGACAAACTCATGAGCGCAAACCCAAGGTAAAACCCCAACACATCCTGCGCCAGCAGCAGCTGCAGGTTGCCGAGCATCGCCAGAACAAAACTGATCCAGTACAACCTTTTCCGGCTTTGGATGGTTTGCATGCTGTATAGCGCCGCACAGCACCAGAGCAACAAGGTAAAACCGAACCAGAACACCATTGGCCCCTGCGGCAGCGCATAACTGGCACCCGGCCAAAGCCATAGCGTCCACTCAGTCATAGCTAAACTCCCGCTCAACAATCAGTTTGCTCCAGCTCAGCGGGCTGATATCGGTCCCGGCCAATAGCCCCATCAGCAGCACCAAAGCGGCCGTCAGCACCGGTGGCAACAACAGCATCCAGTGTGTTTCAAATCGGTTGGACAGAACGCGCTCTTGCGGCCAGGGTGCTGCCGGTAAAAACCAGATCCGGTACAGCAAAGGCAAAAAATACATGGCATTCATGGCACTGGAGCCAAGCAGCACCAAGAGCACCCAGGGGTAACCGGCCTCAAGGGCACCGGTCGCCAGATACCATTTACTAAGCATGCCAGCAGTCGCTGGTAGCCCTATCATGCCGGCTGCCCCCAGGGTAAAGGCCGTACTGCTCAGTGGCATGCGCCGCCCAACACCATTGAGCTCCTGAATTTTGTGGATCCCGAGCGTCTCGGCAAAGTTACCGGCACAAAAGAACAGGGTTATTTTCATCACGCCCTGATGCACCAGGTGCACCAGGCCGCCAATCGCCGCAACAGGCCCAAGCATGGCAACCCCTAACGTGACATAGGACACTTGACTCACCGTCGAGTACGCCAACCGGCGCTTTAAATCCTGTTGCTGCAAGGCACGCCAGGAGCCATACAAAATGGTGCTGCTGGCCAGCACCACCAACAGCCATCCCAGATCCAGCTGTTGCATGACCTCGACACCAAATACATCGTACACCACCCGGACAATGCCAAAAGCACCGGCTTTGACCACAGCAACAGCGTGCAGCAAAGCACTGACCGGCGCCGGTGCCACCATGGCCTCTGGCAGCCAGCCATGCAAAGGCAACAAGGCAGCTTTCACTCCTAGCCCGGCTATCAGCAAGACAAAAGCCAGCGTTAACACGCCACTGTGCTCAGCCAACAAGGGCTGCAAATAGCCTCCCGGCATAAACACCGGGCTACCGATCAGGCTGTGGAGCAAGGCAGCACCAAACAGCAAGACGGTGCCGCCTGTCAGGGTATAGGCCAGATAACGCCGGCCGGCTTTTAAAGCGGCGGCTGTGCCCCGATGCACCACCAAAGGAAAGGTGGCCAGCGTCAACAGTTCGTAAAACAACACAAAACTGACCAGGTTGCCGGAAAGAGCCAGCCCGACCGTGGCGCTGACGCAGAGGTTAAAGTAGCCAAAAAAGCGCGACCGCAGTGGCGAGCCTTCCAGATAGCCAATGGCATACAAGGTGGTGACACACCACAGCACGGACGACAACAACACAAATTGCATCGACAGCGCATCGCCATGCAGCACCAGCGGTGCACCGGGTAAAAAAGGCAGTTCGAAATAATAGTCCTGTCCGGCCTTAACCCCTTGCCACATCCAGCCCACCAAGCCCAGCTTGAGCAGGACGCCGCCCATATTCAGACTGGTACGAAGTACATAGCGATCTTCAGCCAGGGTGAAAATCAACAAGCCCGGCAGCAAGGAGCTGAGCACGACCCAGAGTGGCAACCAGCTGTTCCAGTCCATGCTAGCCTCCGAGCCAATGCAGTAAAGGAAGGCTGAACAACGCCAGGCCCCACACCAGCAAGGCAGGCATTAGCGCCAGCCATTGCGGCAATACAGGTGCTTTAAAACCGGCCGGACGAGGCCGTGCCCGGTAAAACGCCAGCACCACCAAACGAAACACATAACCGGCCGATAGCAGCGTGCCGAGCAGGATCACCAGCAGCACAGGCCAGTACTGGCTCTGCTGCCACAGCGGCACCAGCAATTGCCATTTGGCCAGAAAGCCGCCACTGGGTGGCAAACCAATCAAGCTGCCACCGGCGACCGCCAGGGCAAACATCGCCAGCGGCATGGTTTGACTGGCACCACGAAAGGTCGTCAGCCGCTTGCCGCCCAAGCGCAATTGCATTTCGCCAATGGCGAGGAAGGCTGCAGCTTTTGCCAGCCCATGCGCCATGATAAAGAGCCAAAAAGCCTGTTCCAGTGACGGTTCGGCCAGTGACAGCATCAGCCCTAAAGCCAATAAACCATAACCCAGCTGAGCGACCGTCGAATGGGCGATCATCAGCTTGGGTAAAGGCGCGCGCAATGCCGACCAGCCCCCCGCCAGCAAGGCCAGGCTGCCGGTAAGCAAAAACCAGACACTGCCAACCTCAGCGATGGCTGGCGTCGCCAGTTGGCTCCAGAGCATCCAGAGCAGAAAAAGCGGGGCTTTGATGATCAAGCCCGCATGCAAAGCACTGACGGCGGCCGGTGCGACCAGGTGTGCCGCAGGCAGCCACCAGTGCAGGGGCCAGAGCGCGGCTTTGAGCATCAAACCTAGGGTCATCAGCCAAAGTGCCAGCCGGGGATCGGCAGAGGACGCTGCAATACCCAGCGTCAGCTCACTCAATGCGAAGCTGCCGTACTGGCTGTAAAGTAGTGCAACGCCCAATAAGAAACTGAGCGAGCCGGCCAAAGACAACAACAAATAGCGCAGCGCCGCCTGCCATGCTTTTTTCCCGGCCAGCAACACCAGTGCAACTGCCACCAGCCCCAGCAGTTCCATACTCAGGTACCAAAACAAGAGATCTGCCGACAGCAACAACACAAAAAACAGACTCTGCACCAGCGCAGCCAGTGGCCAAAAGTAAAGGGACAAGCCGGCAAACCGCCATTGACTGAGGCTGTAACTGGCGACCAGAAAATGAATGCTTGCTACCAGCAGCATCAGCAAAGCCGTTAATGGTGTTAGTTGCCAATGCAGCAGCTCGGTTTCTGTGCTGCTAAGCAGCAACGGCTGTGAGCCTGAGGTGACCACCTGCCACAAGGCCACAGCCAGCAGCGGCAGGTTTAGCAAGGCCGCCAGCCAAACCAGCCTGGCGGCTTGACGGCGCCAGCACAAAGCCAGCACAGCAGCCAGCAGCGGCAATGCCAAAGCCACCAGCACCAGACTCACAAGGACTCCGCCTGAAGACGGTGGATCAGCCACAGCGCCAATGCGGTCGCCCCCAGGGCAATCACCATCGCCATCAATACCAACCCATAGAGCCGGCTGTCGATCGCATCCACCTGACTGGCCGCTAACACCAGCACGGAAAAAACCGCCGCCCCCATTAGGTTCAGGGCAATCACACGCCGCAACAGCTCTGGCCCATTCACCAAAGTGAAGCAGGAAAGTCCCCAAACCAGCGCCAGCCAAAGGCTGAACAGGTGCGGCTTTGGACCTTGCCATAAAGTCCATGCCAACACAGCGCTCAGCAGCAGGCAGCCAGCAAGCAGCAGCACTCTGGTTGGCCCGCTTAGACGATTGACCGAAGCCGGTGCCACGGCAACTTGACGGGATAGAGCCAGCATCAGCAGAGCTCCCGTCAGAACAGCCCCAATCACCGCTTCGGCCAGCGCCAACCCGACAGCTCCCAACCAGGCCCAGGCCAGTGCCAACAACAGGCTAAAGCCGATGTAGCCACGGATAGACCACAGCAGCGGATGCATCAAAGCCGAGACCAAAGCGGCCAGCAGCAGCAAAACGCCAAGCAAGGTTGGCACAGCCCATTCAAGCAGCATGGGGTGGCTGCTCCTGCCCGCTACCACAGAGCTGCGCGCCCTGCCACCACAACCAGTTCAAAGCGGCGAACCGACCCAGCTGGTATTGAAGACCTTGTTCGACAGTGCTGTTGATGCCACTTTGGATAGTGCTCATAAAGGGCCATTACTCGCTGAAATTAATACTAAAAGTAGTACCTAACCTGATTCTATACTATGAGTAAAGCAGCGAAAACTCAAACAACGAGGGCTGAACAGCATTCGCCTTTCCCCTGCGCTATAGCGTATAATGACCAGCCAGACACGGACTGCCCGGCAACCCCGGTGCCGTCTCCCAGCCACACCTCAGATCACAGGCACCAGCGTATGAGCTTTACAGGCCAGCATATTCTTTCCGTCAATCAGTTTGATCGCGAGCGCATTGCGCAGGTATTTCAGGTGGCCCGCAGCATGGAGCCTTATGCCAGCAGGCAAAAGCGCACCAAGGTGCTGGATGGCGCCATTTTGGGCAATCTATTCTTTGAGCCCAGTACCCGGACCCGGGTTAGTTTTGGCTGCGCCTTTAACCTGTTGGGAGGCGAAGTACGAGAAACCACCGGCATGGAAAGCTCCGCTCTGGCCAAAGGCGAGTCGTTGTTCGATACCGCCCGGGTGCTCAGCAGCTACAGCGATGTGATTGCGATGCGCCACCCCCATTCTGGCTCAGTGGCTGAATTTGCTGAAGGCAGTCGGGTGCCGGTGTTAAATGGGGGCGATGGCGCCAATGAACACCCAACTCAAGCGCTGCTCGACCTTTTTACCATTGAAAAAGAGCTGGCAGCCAGCGGCCAAAGCATTGATGGCATGCACATCGCCATGGTTGGCGATTTAAAATTTGGCCGCACCGTGCACTCACTGGCAAAATTGCTGTGCCTGTACAAAAACATTCGTTTTACCCTGATTTCTCCAACCGAGCTGGCGATGCCAGATAGCGTGGTCAGTGCCATCGAAAACGCCGGCCACAGCATTGAGTTCAGCGATGCACTGGAAGGCAAACTGGCCGCCGATATTGTCTACCAAACCCGGGTGCAGGAAGAGCGCTTTGCCAGCAAAGACGAAGCCAACCTGTATCGCGGCAAGTTCCGGCTCAATCAGGATATTTACACCAAGCATTGCAAATCCAACACCGTCATTATGCATCCACTACCACGCGACTCACGGTTGGATGCCAACGAACTCGACAACGACCTGAACCTGAATCCGAATCTGGCGATTTTCCGCCAGGCCGACAATGGCGTGGTGATCCGGATGGCGCTGTTCGCCCTGACGCTTGGTGTTGAGCACCTGGTAACCCGATACGAGTGCGATGTGCCCTGGTACAGCAACAAGTCCTCCCTTTCTCCGCTTTAATCTGCAAGGAACCCGTATGAACAAATCAGTGCAACTTTTCGAACGCGCCCAACACACCATTCCCGGTGGTGTCAACTCACCAGTACGGGCTTTTAAAAGTGTTGGCGGCACCCCGGTTTTTATTGAAAAAGCCGACGGTCCTTATATTTTTGATGTCGATGGCAAGCGCTATATCGATTACATTGGTTCCTGGGGCCCGATGCTGCTGGGGCATAATCATCCAGCCATTCGCCAGGCAGTTCAGCAAGCCGCAGAAAATGGTTTAAGCTTCGGTGCGCCCTGCCCAGCGGAAGTTGACATGGCCGAGCTGGTCAGTCAGTTAGTGCCCAGCATGGAGATGGTGCGCTTCGTCAGCTCCGGTACCGAAGCCACCATGAGCGCCATCCGGCTGGCCCGCGGCTATACCGGCCGCAATACCATTTTAAAATTTGAAGGCTGCTACCATGGCCACGCCGACTCCCTGCTGGTCAAAGCAGGCTCTGGTGCCCTGACGCTGGGCGTACCCAACTCACCGGGCGTACCGGCTGACTTTGCCAAGTACACGCTAACGGCGGAATTTAACAACCTGACTCAGCTCGAAGCCATCTTTGCGGAACAAGGCGACGACATCGCCTGCATTATTGTGGAGCCAGTCGCCGGCAATATGAACTGCATTCCACCAGCACCAGGTTTCTTAAAAGGGCTAAGAGCGCTCTGTGATCAATACGGCAGTATGCTGATTTTTGATGAAGTCATGACGGGCTTTCGGGTTGCATTAGGCGGAGCTCAGGCGGTGTATGGCGTGCAACCGGATTTAACAACCTTAGGTAAAATCATCGGTGGCGGTATGCCAGTAGGGGCCTTTGGCGGCAAGCGCGCCATTATGCAACACATTGCGCCCACCGGGCCGGTCTATCAGGCGGGCACCTTATCCGGCAACCCGCTGGCCATGGCCGCTGGTTTGGCAGCGCTGAATGCCATCCGCCAGCCTGGGGTCTATGAAGCCCTGACAGAGAAAACCAGCCAGCTGATCGCCGGTATCAAGGCCGCTGCCGACAAACACGGCATCCCATTGGCGACCACTCAGGTCGGCGGTATGTTTGGTCTGTTTTTTACCAAAGAGCAAGCCATCACTAATTTTGCCCAAGCCACTCAGTGCGACATTGAGGCCTTTAAGCGCTTTTTCCATCTGATGCTGCAAGAAGGCATCTATCTGGCACCATCGGCGTATGAAGCAGGCTTTTTGTCACTGGCGCACAGTGAAGCTGATCTGGCAGCAACCATCGCCGCCGCCGATCGCAGTTTCGCTCAGCTGGCCACCGGTTAAGGCGTCCTATCCGGCAACAGGCGAACAACGTCACTGTCCTGTTGCCGGCTTTGTTGCAACAACCACTGGCTGCCACTGCGATCACTGTAGATCGCTGTTGGTGCCTGGCCAGCCGGCAGCTCAAACTGCTGGTACGCATCTTGCCAGCTCATAAAGCTCAAGGTACCCACTGCCGTATCCAGCCAGGCAATGCCCAGGTCGTTGGTCAGCCACTGATGGCGTTCCACAGCAGGGACCGAAAACCCCGGCAAGGAGAGAGACAAAAAACGACCATCCTGACGCCACAACTGCAGACCCGCAACCCGATCACGCCGAATCACCAAACCATCTGGCGCACAACGAACATCCAGCACATCGTCCAACACCAACTCGGCCCGATTCGCTGCCATCCGATAGAGCTGCCAGCCCGCTTTGCCATCAAACTGCGTCCAATACAGCTGCTGACGGCACACCTCCAGCTGACTGGGCTCCACTTCCGGAGGCAACAACGCTTGCAATTGCCCTGTTTCGGTATTCAACTGAAACACTTTTCGATTGATGACCGCCAACAAGTGCTGCCGGAACCAGAGCAATTGCTGAATTTGTTGGTGACCAGCTAACGATGTCACTTGCTGCAAATGGCCACGCTGTGCCAGCCAGATTTGCTCGTTACCGGAGCGGTTTGAGACAAAAGCAACCTGTGTACCAGAGACTGCCGCCAACCGCTCGGTCCGATTCGACGGATACCAATGCTGCCAACCCAAGCCATCAGCCGCTTTGGTTGCAAACCAAAGATCATCGATTGGCTTCGCACCTGAGACTGCAACAGGCTCGGCTGGACCGATGAAAATCAGATCCCGTAACCCCACCGACAATGGTCCAAGGCTGGCAGCGTTATTGCCCATGGGTGTAAACGGCTGATAAGGCTGTTGTGATTGACTAAGCCAAAGCCCTTTGCGGCTTTCGGCCAGTTCAATAACAACTTGCGGATACTGCTTCATCAACTGCCAGTCTTTTTCGCCAGAGTGCATTCGAATCAGTTGAGCCTGCGAAAAACTTACTTGCACCAACAAGTACAAACTGCCCTCGTGCGCAATCAATCGGTGTATGGCGAGGGCAGCTATGGCCTCCATCGGCACAGCTTCAGGCTGTAAAGGAGCATGCCCCACAGGCACGGTAGCGCGCCAAAGTTGGAACTGAGCTTGCCGGTCCGGCACGGTATCCAGCCAGTATAAGTGCTCTCCCAGCAGGGTCATACCGCTGGGCTGCCATTGCCGACAGACCGCCAGCTGTCGGGCTGGCAAGGGTGGAAGGGTTACCGCCTGCTGAAAAATACCACAGCCCTCTTCAGTCTGAGCACTGAAATACAGATTGTTGTCTGCGAAGCTGGCCGGCCCAAGTGCCTTGTAACTTCCCGGTAAAAAAACCGGGCTCACTTGCTGACTGGGTTGTGCCACCCACTGCCACTCCGACTGGCCATTGCGTTGATGCTGATAAAACATCTGTTGCTGGCTCGAGTCCCAAAGCGGCAAACGCTCACGACCATTGAGCGCACTAATGGGTTCGAGATGGTGGAAACTTTGCTGTGCTGCTCCCAGAGTAAGATGGGTTAAACCATAAGCCACGATGCCGCAGCTGATCAAAAGTGACAACACAGCCAGCAGAATAAATTGACGATTGGGGTATCGCTGCAAGCCTACCCTGCGGATCTGAGCTGAATTGTCATGTTCAAACTGTCGGTTCTGTTCCGCCTGAGGGGTGGTGAGTGGCTCCAGCTCAGCCAACCAGCAATAACCCTTTTTCGGTATGGTGGCAATAAAAACAGGCGCTTGTGTATTATCCTGCAGCAATTTCCGCAGAGCTCCAACGGCACGCATCACAGCGCCATCGGTTCCCTCTCCAGCCGGCCACACATCTTCAATCAGCTGGTTTTTTGTCAGCAGCTGATTCGGATGCAATAAAAAATAGTTCAGCAACTTCTGCAGTCTGGGCTCAAGCAAGGCAGCCACCGACTCATCGGCATCAGCTGGCCATAACTTACCAACCGAAGCACGATAACGCCAGCGACCAAATTGAACCAGGGGTTCCAGCTTAGACAAGGCAATCCGTCCTTACACAGGGTATGGACGGATTATAACGGAAAGCAGCAAAATTTCAGGTACGCAATTGTTACAGAGTGATGCAATGACAGCTGAACCGGCTTGAAAACCGACATCGCAGCTCAGGCAACAGCATCTTCCATGGCATCTATAGATTCTGAGTCCAGGTTTTGATGCATTTCCAGGTCTGGATCCCAGCAGAAAGGAAACCAGGCACAAGCCAATAGGGGCTCTGCATCCAGTTTGGTTTCGCTGGAAGTGTCTGCCCCTTTGGCAGCAATGGCAAGACCGACGACAAAACAAGTGGCAACAACAGTAGTTAGTAAGTTTTTCAT
>SKGJ01000377.1 GCA_007117525.1 Alkalimonas sp. | reverse complement strand
GCAATCATGCAGACCAGGGAAGCCATGGGCGAGATATTGAGCGCCATAGCAAAGACGGCAGCAATGGCACTGACCGCCAGCGTCATGCCGAGCAGGAAATAGGTATTGCGCAGCACTTTGTTGATTTCAACACCACGGCTCACCGAGCTGATGGTTTGGCTTTCTCTGTATGACATACAGGTCTCCTTGTACTTGTTGCCTAATTTTAGAATCGGGACTTCGTTAAAGCTTTGATAACTATCATACCTGCTAAGTTCCCTAAGCTCTAGTGCTTCCGTGTCAAAGCCGATGCAAAAAAGCAAATTGATGAAAAATTAGCTGGCTGAATGCAAGAATGTCAAAAAGGGCTTTTCTTTGGGCTGCAAACTGATTAGTATACGCCTCGCTGGAGGGATGGCAGAGCGGTTGAATGCACCGGTCTTGAAAACCGGCGTGGGTTAATAGCCCACCGAGAGTTCGAATCTCTCTCCCTCCGCCATTTTCTTCTTCTACTTTTGCCTACCTTTCACTCCTTAATTTTCCAGTAAAGTTTTCGTTCCAAATTCCGACCGGATCTGGCAGACTAGCAGCCGTAAAAATTGTGACAATAGATTGCAGACTCCCTGCAACCAGGTCGAGTAAATGGCTGTTTTCGACTAGACTCAATATAACGAATAACTAAACCAGTGAAGCGGAGAAGCAGCTTGATTAACGTACTTATTGTCGATGATCATGAGCTTGTTCGGACTGGCATCAGTCGTATACTTAAGGACGAGCGTGGTATCAAGGTGATAGGCGAAGCTGGTACCGGCGAGGAAGCTCTGCAATTTTGCCGTCAGCACACCCCGGATGTGGTGCTGATGGATATGAACATGCCGGGAATGGGCGGCATGACAGCCACCAAGCGGATCCTGCACTTTTGCCCGGATGTGAAGGTGTTGGCCTTGTCGGTGACCTGCGAAGAGCCGGTACCCACCAAGGTGATGCAGCTGGGCGCAGCCGGTTTTATTTCCAAGAATGCGGCGCCTTCCGAAGTCGTTTCTGCCATTCGTAAAGTGCATTCAGGAGTGCGGCACATCTCCGATGAAGTGGCGCAAAAGATGGCGCTTAGCAAACTCAATCATCAGGGGCAGAACCCCTTTGACGAGCTGTCTGACCGTGAACTGCAGATTATGCTGATGATCACCCGGGGTGAAAAAGTCAATGACATTGCCACCCAGCTCAACGTCAGTGCTAAAACGGTCAACTCCTACCGCTATCGGATGTTTGAAAAGCTGTCGATCAATGGTGATGTGGAGCTGACGCATCTGGCATTGCGCCACGGGATGATCGATATTGCCAAAGCCTGATGGCACAGTCCGCTGGTCCAGCCCTGATGTTTGATGCCAAAACCTTTCTACCTCAGGTACCGCAGCAGCCGGGTGTGTACCGGATGCTCAATGCCAAAGGCGTAGTCATCTATGTGGGCAAGGCAAAAAACCTGAAAAAACGCCTGAGCAGTTATTTTCGTGCTCAGGTCGACAGCATTAAGACCAGGGCTCTGGTCAGTCAAATCGCGCAGGTTGAACTGACCCTGACCGATAGCGAGACCGAAGCTCTGCTGCTTGAAAACAACCTGATTAAAGCGCACAAACCCAAATACAATATTCTGCTGCGCGACGACAAATCCTACCCATACATCATCCTGACCGAGCACAAACACCCGCGATTAATGTCGCACCGAGGCGCCCGCTCGGTATCAGGTCAGTATTTTGGCCCATACCCCAATGCCGGCGCAGTCTGGCAAAGCCTGAAGTTGATGCAAAAGCTGTTTCCTATCCGTCAGTGTGAAGACAGCTACTACCAGGCCCGTACCCGGCCCTGTTTGCAATACCAATTAAAGCTCTGCTCGGCACCTTGCGTCGGTAAGATAGCCGATGCCGACTACCAGGAGCAGGTGCGGTTGGCCCGGTTATTTTTAACCGGCAAAGATCAGCAAATCCTGGCTGACCTCGTGCAGCAAATGGAGGCGGCCAGCCAGCAGCTGGCTTTTGAAAAGGCAGCTCGCTTGCGCGACCAGATCCAGGCGCTGCGCCGGGTGCAGGAGCAGCAGTCGGTCAGCGGCGATCATGAAGAAATGGACGTGGTCGGCAGCTGCTTGTTGCATGGGAACGCTGCTGTGCATCTGCTCTTTATCCGCCAGCACAAGGTGATTGGCAGCAAAACCTATTTTCCCAAGCTGCCGGCCAACACCGCAGAAAATGAAGTTTTGCCAGCTTTTTTAACGCAGTTTTATTTGCAGCGAATGGGTGGCCAGCAGATCCCGAAGGAAATCGTGCTGGCACAATTACCCGACGAAACCGAAGTGCTGCAACAGGCCATCAGCAAGCTGGCAGAGCGGAAAGTTCGTCTGACCACAGCCAAACGGGGTGAAAAAGCACGGTACCTGGCACTGGCTCAAAAAAACGCCCGTATCGCCTGTGATGGCAAAGTCAGCCAAAGTCAGAAAGTCCGGTTGGGGTATCAGGCACTGGGCGCCTTGTTTCAGCCCGCCGCCAGTATTCAGCGCATGGAGTGCTTTGATATCAGCCATACTCAGGGCCAGGATACCATCGCCTCTTGCGTGGTGTTTGATGACAAAGGAGCCAATAAAAGCCTGTATCGGCGCTACAATGTCAAAGGGGTGACGGCTGGGGATGATTACGCGGCGATGGATTTTGCGCTGCACAAACGCTACGGCAAAGTGACCGATGCGTCGCAATTGCCGGATCTGGTGCTGATTGACGGCGGCAAAGGTCAGTTGCAGCGGGCCATCGACTTTTTCAGCCAGCAGGACTTCAGCCGTTTGCCACTGTTGATGGGGGTGGCCAAAGGCGAGGG
>SKGJ01000435.1 GCA_007117525.1 Alkalimonas sp. | reverse complement strand
TGCAAGGTAGCGGCATCCATCTGGTAAAAATTGTGCCAGTCCAGATACCAGAGTGCACGCCCCTGATCCTCAGCAGACAACTGCTGGCCCTGGTAAGGCAGCAATTCGACCCGGGCGAGATCGATCTGCAACCAGGCCAGTTCATCATCCAGCCATTGCTGCTGAATGCGGTACAGCAAATGCTGCAGCACAAAGTGGCGCTGAAAGAGTGCATGGTTGGCATCGGCCGGAACGGGACTCAATTGCAACCCTAGCCGCTGCAGCAGAGCTTGTTCGGTTTGCACACCAGACTGCTGCAACAACAGAGTTTCCAGCTGGCCTTGCAACAGGGTTAATTGTGGAGCAGGAAGCGGTGCTTGCATACAGCTACACTGCCAGAGCACAGCAGCAACTGCAAGTCATCGATAAAAAAAGGCCGGCCCAACGGCCAGCCTTTTTTAATGCAGCAAAAGCGCTTAGTTAAGCTTTTCGCGGATACGCGCTGATTTACCTGAACGATCGCGTAAGTAGTACAGTTTGGCACGACGTACCGCACCGCGACGCTTAACGGTGATGCCTTCTACCAGCGGGCTGTGTGTTTGGAACACACGCTCAACACCTTCACCGTTTGATACTTTACGCACGGTGAAAGAAGAGTGCAGACCGCGGTTGCGCTTGGCAATCACGACACCTTCGTAGGCCTGAAGACGGGTTTTCTCGCCTTCTTTAACACGTACCTGAACAACCACGGTATCACCCGGGGCAAAAGCAGGTACGTCCTGCTTCAGTTGCTCATCTTCAAGCTGCTTGATGATGTTTTGGCTTACTTTGCTCATAACAATCTCTCTTTACCTGGAGTTAACTGTCTTTCTGCTGCAGCGTCTGGTGTTCCTGTTGGAACTCTGCCAGTAACTGTTGCTGCTCCTCAGTCAGAGCCAGGGAATTTAACATATCTGGCCGTCGTAACCAGGTCCTACCCAGGGCCTGTTTCAGACGCCAGCGTCTGACTTTCTCGTGGTGACCACTCAGTAAAACCGGCGGTACCTCTTTGTTTGCCAACACTTCGGGCCGGGTGTAGTGCGGACAATCCAGCAAACCGGATGCAAACGAATCCTGCTCTGCCGATAAATCATGCCCAAGCACGCCAGGTACCAAACGCGACACTGCATCAATCAGCGTCATGGCCGGTAACTCGCCCCCACTTAACACGTAATCGCCGATTGACCATTCTTCGTCAATTTCGGTTTCTATCACGCGCTCGTCAATGCCCTCGTAGCGCCCCGCGACCAACAGCAATTTGCTGTGCTGCGCCAACTCTTGCACCCCTTGTTGATCCAGCTTCCGGCCTTGCGGCGAAAGATAGATGGTGTGCACTTTGCCACCTGCAGCAGCCTTGGCTGCGCGTATGGCATCGGTGAGTGGCTGTACCATCATCAACATGCCGGGTCCACCACCATAGGGCCGGTCATCGACGGTGCGGTGTTTGTCCGTGGTAAAGTCCCGCGGATTCCAGCACTGCACATCAATCAGCCCCTGGCGTAAAGCCCGCCCGGTCACCCCGTACTGCGTTATGGCCTGAAACATCTCCGGGAACAGGGAAACCACCCCAACCCAAAGTTTGCTTGATTCCGGCATTAAAACGCGGGATCCCAGTCGACGACAATACGTCGCTCAGTCAGGTTCACTTCCTTAATGACCCTATCGGTTAAAAAAGGCAGCAACCGTTCTTTTTTTCCGAATGCATCGGTGCGGTTGGCTTTCACCACCAGCACGTCATTGGAGCCAGTCTCCATTAAATCGCTGACTTCACCTAAGTGATAACCCGCCTCATTCACTACGGCCAGACCCATCAGATCTTTCCAGTAGTAATCGCCTTCGCCAAGCGCAGGCAAAACACTGGCTGGCACAGCGATGTCGGCATTGACCAGGCTTTGAGCCTGATCGCGATCGGAGATCCCATCCAGCTTGGCAATCAAACCATTGCTATGGCGTTTCCAGCTGGTGACCTGCACTCGTTGTTGACGCCCCTGAACACTGACAACCCAGGGTGTGTAGTCAAAAATCCCTTCCGGGAAATCCGTATAGCTGTTCACTTTCAGCCAGCCATTGATGCCGTAAACCGCACCAAATTTGCCAACCAGAATTAGTTCATCGTTCGAACTCAAGCGACAACTCCACAGACAGTGCTAAATTAAGCCGCAGCTTTCTTAGCTGTTTTTACCAGATTAGCAACACGCTCGCTCAAAGATGCACCTTGTGCAACCCAATGCTCGACGCGTTCCAGGTCCAGACGCAGTTTTTCTTCCGTGCCGCTGGCGATTGGGTTGAAGAAACCAACACGCTCAATAAAACGGCCATCACGGGAAAAACGGCTGTCCGCAACCACAACTTGGTAAAAAGGACGCTTTTTCGCGCCACCACGTTGTAAACGAATAGTTACCATACCGTCCTCTAAGTTTTCGTTCAGGTTTTAAAAATACCAACACCTCCGACGGTTCGGAGGGCTGGTGCATTGTACGGATTTTTGCCCTGATTGCAAGGCATTTCGCGGTTTATCGGGGGGGCAGCATCCCAGGTGGCAACTTGCCGCCAAGGCCGCGCATCATCTTCATCATGCCACCTTTGCCTGACACCTGCTTCATCATCTTCTGCATCTGGGTGAATTGCTTCAGCAGCTTATTGACGTCCTGCACCTGAGTGCCAGAACCTGCAGCGATGCGTTTTTTGCGTGAGCCTTTAATTAAATCAGGGAATTGGCGCTCTTTGGGTGTCATCGAGTTGATGATGGCCTCCATCCGGATAAACTGTTTGTCATCCATTTGGCCGGCGACATTGGCTGGCAGGTTCTTCATGCCTGGCAGTTTGTCCATCATCGACATCATGCCGCCCATGTTGCGCATCTGGCCCAACTGATCGCGAAAGTCTTCCAGTGAAAAGCCTTTGCCTTTCATAACTTTCTGCGCCACCTTGGCCGCTTTTTCTTTATCGACTTTTTGCTCAAGCTCTTCGATCAGGCTCAGCACATCGCCCATGCCCAAAATACGCGAAGCCACCCGGTCCGGGTGGAATGGCTCGAGCGCATCGACTTTTTCGCCCATACCAATGAATTTAATTGGCTTGCCGGTTATGTGGCGAATCGACAAGGCAGCGCCGCCGCGGGCATCGCCGTCGGCTTTGGTCAGAATAACGCCGGTGAGAGGCAAGGCATCGTTGAAGGCTTTGGCGGTATTGGCCGCATCCTGGCCAGTCATCGCATCCACCACGAAGAGGGTTTCAATCGGCGTTACGGCCGCATGCAGCGCCTGAATTTCCTGCATCATGCCTTCGTCAACGTGCAAGCGACCGGCAGTATCCACCAGCAGCACATCAAAGATCCGGGTACGGGCATGGGCAATGGCCGCATTGACGATATCAACCGGCTGCTGCGACACATCGCTGGGGAAGCATTCCACCCCCACTTCGTTGGCCAGGGTTTGCAGCTGCTTGATTGCCGCCGGACGGTAAACGTCGGCGCTGACCACCAGCACTTTTTTCTTTTTACGCTCGGTTAAAAAGCGCGCCAGCTTGGCCACCGAGGTGGTTTTACCCGCCCCTTGCAAACCGGCCATCAGCACCACGGCCGGCGGCTGGGTATTGAGCGCCAACTCTTCGTTGGCCTGGCCCATGGCTTCTTCGAGCGCTTTGCGCACGATTTTAATGAACTCCTGGCCCGGTGTCAGACTTTTGCTGACTTCAAGGCCAACCGCCTTTTCTTTCACCTGCGCCACAAAGTCGCGCACCACCGGCAGGGCCACATCGGCTTCCAGCAGCGCCATCCGCACTTCGCGTAGCGTTTCTTTGATGTTGTCTTCGGTCAGCCGGCCCCGACCACTGATGTTTTTCAGCGTACGGGTCAGCCGCTCGGATAAATTCTCAAACATGGCATGGTCCTGCATTCGATATCTAGCGGTAAGTATACCTGAGTCCGATGATGGCGTCAGCCACCGTACCAGCGCGTATTCACTTGCTGCTGTGCTGTGAAACAATCACTGATGCCGCTTTAGGCATTGGTATTCGTGGCAAGTTGCAATACAATGGCTATCTAACTGTAATTCAGGGAAAGTTTTGCATGCACTCGCTGTTGTTACCGCTGCTTGCCATGGTGGCCTATGCCGTGGCTGCGGGCACAGTTTTGAATCGTTTGTTTCACCCGGCCGGGCCGGCGTTGAAACTAACCTTTAGCGCCGCTTGTCTGGGCCTGGTGCTGCATGCCATCCATTTGTCCGCGGCTTTATTTACCGCCGAAGGGCAAAACTTTAGTCTGCTCAATGTCAGCTCGCTGGTCAGCTGGTTGATTACCATGGCCGTCACTCTGACAGCATTGCGCTCGCCCCTGATTTTACTGCTGCCAGTGGTCTATGGGGTGGCAGCTTTACTGCAACTTGGCGTGCTGGTGCTGCCACAAGGCACCCAGCTGGTGAAGATTGATCAGAGCCCAATGTTGCTGCTGCACATTCTGGTGGCCTTTATTGCCTATGTCATCCTGATCCTGGCGACGCTGTACAGCGTGCAGGTCAGTTACATCAGTTACAAGCTAAAGCACAAAGCACTTAGCATGACCTCGCAGTTGCCACCACTGATGCAGGCAGAGGTGCTGCAATTCCGTTTGCTGCTGATCGGCACCCTGCTGCTGGGCATCACTCTGCTCAGCGGAGCCCTGTTTACCGGTGACTGGTTTGCCAAACACAACCTGCATAAAAATGTACTTAGCTTGCTGGCTTTTGGTGTCTTTGCCCTGCTCAGCTGGGGCCATGCCCGTCTGGGCTGGCGAGGTAAAACCGCCATCAGTCTGACGCTGCTGGGCAGCATCTTGCTCACCCTGGCTTATTTTGGCAGCCGTTTTGTGCGTGAAGTGCTGTTAAACGGTGGCTTTTGATGTTTTACATCTGCTTAAGCAGCAACCATACTATGCTTTCGAACTCCCTTAGGTCATACAGGTAACTCAGATTTGGACGCGATAGCCACCAGTACTTTATTTATTATTCTTGGCGTACTTATTCTGATTTCCGCGTACTTCTCTGGCTCTGAAACCGGCATGATGTCGGTGAATCCCTACCGGTTAAAGCACCTGGCCAATGAAAAGGACAAAGGCGCGGTGCGGGTCAGCCAGCTGCTGAAGCGCCCTGATCGGCTGATTGGCCTGATCTTAATTGGCAACAACCTGGTCAATATCGCCGCTTCAGCCATCGCTACCATCATTGGTCTGCGGCTGTTTGGGGATATTGGTATTGCCGTGGCCACCTTTGGCCTGACGCTGGTAATTCTGGTGTTTGCCGAAGTCACACCAAAAACGCTGGCAGCCCTGCACCCGGAGCGGGTGGCCTTTCCCAGCTCTTTTATTTTAAAGCCCCTGCTCAAGCTGCTGTACCCAGTGGTGTGGCTGGTGAATCAAATTACCAATACCTTTTTGAAGTTGTTTGGCATCAGCGCCGAGCAGCATCAGGGCAACAGTTTAAGCGCCGAAGAGCTTCGTACTGTGGTGCACGAAGCGGGAGCCCTTATTCCGGAGCAGCACCAGAACATGCTGGTTGGGGTGCTGGATCTGGAGCATGCCACAGTCGAAGACATCATGATCCCACGCAATGAAATCAATGGGCTGGATGTCAACGACGACTGGAAGCAGCTGGTACGCCAACTGGCGAACTCGCCGCACAGCCGCTTGTTGCTGTACCGCGATACCATCGACGATGCGCTGGGCTTTCTCAATACCCGCGATCTGGTGCGGCCTTTGCTGAAAAAGCAATTGAGCAAGGCCACTTTGTTGCGGGCGGTGCGGGATATTTACTACATACCCGAGGGCACGCCGCTGAGCACTCAGCTCCTCAAATTCCAAGCTTCCAAAGAACGCATCGGTCTGGTGGTGGATGAGTACGGCGATATCCAAGGCCTGGTTACGCTGGAAGATATTTTAGAAGAAGTGGTCGGCGACTTTACCACCGATGCGCTGGAAGACAATCACGAAGAAATTATTCCGCAACCTGATGGCACCGTGCTGGTGGAAGGTGGCATCAACCTGCGCGACCTGAACCGGGAGTTGCAGCTTAACTTTCCGACCAATGGCCCTAAAACCCTCAATGGGCTGGTACTGGAGTATCTGGAAGAGATCCCGCAAGGCAGCCTTAGCCTCAAACTGGCTGATTACAAGCTGGAAATAGTTGAGGTGCAAGACAACATGATTAAAACTATCCGGCTGTTTCCGCTGTCCAAAAAGCGGCGGGATTAACCGCCGCTCTGCAATCGAGCTGTTAGGACGCGCTTAGATTAAAAGCCAATCAAACGACGGAACCATCCTCGCTGCAGCTCACGCTCACAACTTGCCAACTGAGTCGCGTACATTTGTGCTCGGTCATCGACCCGGCGCGCAACGGCAATCAACCAGGCCTTGTCCCGGTAGCTGCCGCGGCGGTACCCCCCCCAACCTTCATGGTAATTCAGGTACTGATTGTAGGCATCCCATTTGGATACCCCGTTCAGCCGATGGGTTTTATCCATGTACCAACCCATAAAATCCATCGCATCGGCAAAGTTGCTGCGACTGGCGAATCGGCGGTTGGTTTCGCGCTGGTAATCGGCCCAGGTTTCATTTTTGGCCTGAGAGTAACCATAGGCCGAGCTGGCACGGCCATAGGGAATAAAGCCAAGGAAATAGCGCATCGGCGGCCGGGCATTGTGCCGGAAGCTGCTTTCCTGAAACATCATGCTCATCGGCACATGGATCGGCACGCCCCATGTGTCACGGGTATTGGCCGCAGCCCGGTACCAGGAGCGGTGCTCTTTAAAGATATCGCAAATATTGCTGCTGTTCTGCGGTGGTGGTGTACTGCAACCGGCCAACAGCAGTGTTGCAATAAAAAATACCGGCATTAAAAGTTTTTTAATTTTCATCTGAACTTTATCTGGTTGGGTGCTTCTAACAAAGTGCAAGGACGCTTAATCGAGTTTTACGTTTCCCTGGATTTCAATCCTGTCTGCGGTCACCCCTCTCCTGGTGACCGCTTTTTTTTGCTACAACGAACAAGGCTTGGGTGCAAAGTAATCCTGCAAGTACTGCTCAAAACTCAAGGTATCTGCTGCCTCTACCGAGGCTTGCTGCCGATGCGACTGAGCGGCCATCGCCTGCATGGCAGCGTCATCGTACTGCTGATAATCCCGCGCCAGCAACTGACTGCGGTACTGCTCTGCCAACTGCAATGCAAAAGGACCATTGTCCTGTTGCTTGCTTAACAGCAGCTGAAGCAAGCGACCGGAGTAGGTCTGAGCCGGGTCCAGCAGGCTAAGGTAAAATCCTTTGACCGTGTCCTGATAGCTACTGCTACCATAGGCCTGATCCAGCCAGGCCGCTACAGCCGTTAAATCAGCAAAAATTTCTTCAGCCCAGTCCTGCATCAAGCGCGGCTGCCCCTGCTGCTGCAGCTCCAGATTTTGCCGGCGGCCATCGGTCACGACTTTTTTCAGGTTCTGCTCGGTCACCAGCTGATCGTCATGGCTCAGCTCAGGGCTTTCCAGCAGCAGGCAATAGCACAAAAACACATCCAAAAAGCGCATTTGCTCGGCGCTTACCCCAAGCGGACTGAATGGATTGACATCCAGCGCCCGTACTTCAATGTACTCTACGCCGCGCGCAGCCAGGGCGCAGGTCGGCCGCTCGCCACTTTGAGTGGTCTGCTTGGGCCGAATGGTCGAGTAAAACTCGTTTTCGATTTGCAAAATATTGCTGTTCAGCTGCTGAAATCCCTGCTCAGCCGAGCAAGGGATATCGGCGTACTCCTCCGATGGCATGGTAATGGCCTGATGCAAACCGGCAATGTACTCATCCAGCGAGTTGTAGGTGACCTTGAGCCGCGACTGGGCGCTGTTGGTGTAGCCCAAATCGCTCATCCGCAGTGAGGTGGCATAAGGCAAGTACAAGCTGCCCTTGCCCAATTGCTGAAATGGGTATTTGCTGTCCCGCCCCTGCAAAAAAGAGCTGCACAGCGCAGGCGAGGCACCAAACAAGTACACAATAAGCCAAGCCATGCGCTTGTAGTTGCGCACCAAGGCTAGGTACTGCGCGGAAATAAAATCTTGCTCAACTTCGGGCTGCCCTAAAACAGCAGCGTAGTGCTGCCAAAAGCCAGCTGGAAACGAAAAGTTAAAGTGGACCCCACTGATGGCCTGCATCATGCTGCCGTAACGGCGCTTTAATCCCTGGCGATACAGGGTTTTCATCCGGCCAACATTGGAGCTACCGTACTGCGCCAGTCGGATTTCATCTTCATGGGCGATGTAGCACGGCATGCTCAGGGGCCACAATCGCTCCTCACCCAGTTGCTTCAGGGTAAAGGTATGGATATCGGCCAGCTGGCTTAAGGTGGTCTCGATCTCTGTCGAGACCGGGGTGATAAATTCCAGCAGCGATTCGGAAAAATCCGTGGTGATCAGCGGGTGGGTCAAAGCAGCTCCCAGCTCCGGCTGATGCCCGGTTTGCGCTAAGGTGCCATTGGGCTGAATGCGAAGGCACTCGCGCTCCAGTCCACGCTGGATACCACGAATGCTGCTAAGATGTTCGGCAGCAGAGAGCGCTGCCAGACGTTGTGAAAGCAATGAGTTCAACGGATACCCTTCCTCAATTGAAGGCTCGCATTACGGAGCGACAGGACAAGCCTGCCGCTTACTCTACTTTGGAAACAAGGCCGCGACAAGGCATCACGACGCTTTATCCCTTGGTTTCTTGCTGTTGCGTGTCTTGCTCGCTGTTTGATTCTTCTGCCTGAGGCTCTTCAAAATCAGTTGGATTAACATCCCCCACCACGTGCTCAAGCTTCAACTTGTTGACCGAGCGAATGGTGGTAATGGGGCCTGAGCAGGCATACAACAGGAAAATCAGCAGCAACATTTCAGCGGGTCGTGCCGCTATCACCACAAAGATCAGCACCACCAGCAAAATGGTGACAAAAGACACTTTGTCGCGCCAGTTTACATCCTTGAAGGAGTGGTAACGGAAATTGCTGACCATCAGCAGGCCAGCAAGTATGGTCAGAATCCCAAACAAAAAGCCCAAGCCCTGGCCATCCAGCTCGTAGTAAGCACCGGTCCAGACCAGACCGGCCAGCAAGGCCGCTGAGGCAGGGCTGGCCAACCCCTGAAAGAAACGTCCATCGGTCACCGACAAGTTGGCGTTAAAGCGCGCCAATCGCAGGGCGGCGCAAGCGACAAACAAAAAAGCCGCCAACCAGCCAAATTTACCGGTATCCGACAGTGCCCAGTTGTACATCACCATGGCCGGCGCCATGCCAAAGGACAGCATATCGGCCATGCTGTCGTACTGGGCGCCAAACTCGCTTTGGGTATTGGTCAGGCGCGCTACCCGGCCATCGAGGCCATCAAAGATCATCGCTACAAAAATAGCAATGGCCGCGGCTTCAAAGTGGCCGTTCATCGATGAAATGATGGCATAAAAGCCGGAGAACAAGCCGCCGGTAGTGAGTAAATTTGGCAGTAAATAGATGCCTTTACGCGGCTGAGATTCAGGTTTAACCGGTTCTGTCATAAAGTCCTGGCAGCAGAATAGTCTGAAAGATTATGCCGTTAATGTAGCACGGATCGGAAAAACGCAAAAGAAAAGCCGCTCGTCAGCCTGAAAGATACCCAACTATACGCAGAGCTCGACATCATTGAGCGGGCGCGCCTGCCGAGCCTGCGAGAATGCCACCATCAATGTTGATCTCTGTCCCGGTCAGATAGCCGGATTCGTCGGAGGCCAGCATTACGGCAACAGCAGACACCTCCTTTGGCAAACCAAATCGCCTAAGCGGCGTATCCTGAACGAAAGCAGCCATAGTTGCCTCCCGCTCTGGGCCATCGCCCAACATCGGCTCCCACATTGGCGTCAGAATGGCAGCCGGATGAATGGAGTTGCAGCGCACCTTCAGGTTCTGCTGCGCACAGTACAAGGCCACACTTTTGGTATGATTCCGCACAGCCGCTTTACTGGAGGCATAGGCTGAAGCCGTTGGTATGCCGACGATGCCAGAGCGTGATGAGATATTGATGATGGATCCCTCACCCGTGGCACGCATGGCTTTGATCGCGTACTTACAGCCTAAAAACACCCCATCGAGATTTGTCTCATGCACCTTGCGCCAGGCTTCTAACGTTGCGTGCTCTGGATCATGCGGCACAAAGCCGTCTTCAAAGCCGGTAATTCCGGCATTGTTGACCACAATATCGAGCCGGCCATGCGTCTCGACAATGGTTGCCGTCAGCTGTTGCCAGGCCGCTTCATCACGGACATCCAGCAAGGCAAAGCTGCCAGGTGAACCAAGGGAGGATGCTACCTGCTGCCCATTGCCCTGATCAGTATCCGTGACGTAAACAAAAGCGCCTTCCGCTGCAAAGTGCCGGGCAATCGACTCACCAATGCCTCTGGCAGCGCCGGTGACTAACGCTACTTTTCCCTTTAATCTCAAAACTTGGATTCCTTCTTTATCAAGGCTGCTGGCTGCCTGCGTCGGTGAACATTAAGCCTGCTGCATTCATGCAGGGAATGGTTTGACACCAAATAATTAAGCCAGTCGAAGTGCACTGATGGCCGTAATGCCTTACCTCCGATTCCCTGAGTATAAAAGAAAAGAGCCCGATGTGTGTTTGTTGTTTGTATTTTGAAGCAACTTTTGCTGTAAGCATAAAAAACCCC
>SKGJ01000005.1 GCA_007117525.1 Alkalimonas sp. | reverse complement strand
GAATTTGTTGGCCGGTGAGCCCGATATTGCCCGGGTCCCCATTATGGTCGACTCCTCCAAGTGGGAGGTGATCGAAGCCGCCCTCAAATGCATTCAGGGCAAGGCCATCGTCAATTCCATTTCATTAAAAGAAGGCGAAGCGCCATTTTTAGAGCAGGCCCGCCGCATTCGGCGCTATGGTGCTGCCGCTGTGGTGATGGCCTTTGATGAAGTGGGGCAGGCCGATACCCAGGCGCGCAAAGTGGAAATTTGCCAACGTGCATACCGTTTGTTGGTCAATGAGGTTGGCTTTCCACCGGAAGACATCATCTTTGATCCCAATATTTTTGCCGTGGCGACCGGTATCGAAGAGCACAACAACTACGCGGTCGACTTTATTGAAGCCTGCCGTGACATCAAACGCCTGTGCCCTTACGCCAAAATTTCCGGCGGCGTGTCGAACATTTCCTTTTCGTTCCGAGGCAATGACCCGGTGCGTGAGGCGATGCACTCGGTATTTTTGTACCATGCCATCGCCGCCGGTATGGATATGGGCATCGTGAATGCTGGTCAGTTGGCCGTGTACGACGATATCCCACAGTTGCTACGCGAGCGGGTCGAGGATGTGATCTTAAACCGGCGTGAGGACGCTACCGAACGCTTGCTGGAGATAGCGCCGGAGTTTAAAGGCGATGGCAGCGTTGCGGAAAAGCAAGACGATGCCTGGCGCAGTCTGCCGGTGACCAAGCGGCTGGAACACGCCTTGGTCAAAGGCATTACCGATTACATTGAGCAGGATACTGAAGAAGCCCGTCAGCAGGCCGAAAAGCCACTGCACGTGATTGAAGGCCCCTTGATGGATGGCATGAATGTGGTGGGCGATCTCTTTGGTGAAGGCAAGATGTTCTTGCCGCAAGTGGTCAAATCGGCCCGGGTCATGAAAAAAGCCGTCGCTTATCTGCAGCCCTACATCGAGCAGGAAAAATCCGGTGGCAGTGCTCAGGGCAAAATTTTGCTGGCGACCGTCAAAGGCGATGTGCACGACATTGGTAAAAACATTGTTGGCGTGGTGCTGCAGTGCAACAACTTCGAAGTCATTGACCTGGGTGTAATGGTGCCTTGTGCCAAGTTGCTGCAGGTGGCCAAAGACGAGCATGTCGATGTGATTGGCTTGTCCGGATTAATCACCCCATCATTGGATGAAATGGTGCATGTGGCAAAAGAAATGCAGCGTCTGGGCTTTGAACTGCCGCTGCTGATTGGCGGCGCCACCACCTCCAAGGTGCACACTGCGGTGAAAATAGAACCGCACTACCCGCATGGTGTGGTCTATGTACCCAATGCCTCGCGCAGTGTCTCTGTGGTGCAATCGCTGATCAGTAAAATTGGCAAAGCCGACTATCTGGCCCGCATTCAATCCGAGTACCAGACGGTGCGTGAGCAGCATCAGCGCAGCCGCCCCGGTCAACGCATGCTGAGCCTGGAGCAGGCCCGAGCCAATAGATTTGCGCTGGACTTGAGCAAAGTGGCCGCGGCACCGAAAAAGCCTGGGGTGCATCTGTGGCAGGATGTCGACTTACAGCCATTGCGTGATTACATTGACTGGACTCCCTTTTTCATGACCTGGCAGCTGTCGGGCAAGTACCCGCAAATTCTGAATCATGCCGAAGTGGGCATGGAAGCGCGGAAACTTTTTGCCGATGCCAACGCCATGCTGGATACCATGATTGCTGAGAAGCGCATTCAGGGCAAAGCGGTGTTCGGGCTCTTCCCGGCCAACAGCGAGGGCGATGACATTGTGGTCTACACCGATGAAAGCCGCACCGTTGAGCGTTGCCGCTTGCACCAGCTGCGTCAGCAATTGCAGCTGCGCAATAACATTCCCAACAGTTGTTTGAGTGATTTTATTGCGCCGGTAGGCAGTGGTGTGGCTGATTATGTGGGTGCCTTTGCCGTCAGTACGGGTTTTGGTGCCGACGAGTTCGCTGCCGAATTTGCTGCAGCGCACGATGATTACAACAGCATTTTAGTCAAAGCTCTGGCCGACCGGCTGGCAGAAGCGCTGGCCGAATACCTGCACCTGTGCATTCGTCGTGATTACTGGGGCTATGCCGCCGATGAAAACCTGGATAACGACCAGCTGATTCGTGAGCTTTATCAGGGGATCCGGCCCGCACCCGGTTATCCGGCTTGTCCTGAGCATACTGAGAAAGGCACCCTGTGGCAGTTGCTGGATGTGGAAGCGCAAACCGGCATGCAGCTGACGGAAAGCTTCGCGATGTGGCCTGGCGCCGCAGTCAGTGGCTGGTATCTGGCGCATCCAGATAGCAAATACTTTGCCGTCAGTAAAATTGGCCGCGATCAGCTGGCGGATTATGCTGCCCGTAAAGGCTGGTCTGAGCAAGAAGCGGAAAGCTGGCTTGCACCCAATCTGAATGATTAGTGTATAGCAGCCGGCTCTGGCAGTGGCAGGGTCGGCAAGTAGCGCGCCCGGATCTGCTGCAACCGGCCCTGCTGATACAGTCGTTGCCAGGCCTCATCCAGCTGGATTGCCTGGGCCTCAGCAATACTTTGTCGACTAATGCCAAAATAGACCGGGTTTTGATACACCACCAGCAGCTGCTGGTATTGGTTGTGCTGCACCTGACCGCTCTGCTGCCAGTGATAGAGGGTGGTTTGGTCTTCCAGCACCGCATCGACCCGGCCACTTTCCAACAAAGCCAGTTTGTCTTCATGGCTGCGGATTTCCACCAGAGTCGGGCCAAAGCCGTCCTGCTAAATCAGCTGGTGGAAAGCCTCGCCGTAGTAAGCGCCATTTAAAATGGCAATGATGCGCTCTTTCGGCCACTCGGCTAATTCTGTAAGACTTTCAAG
>SKGJ01000312.1 GCA_007117525.1 Alkalimonas sp. | reverse complement strand
CTGCTGCGCTTTTGTGCCTGCTGCCACAACCGTTCAGCCTCAAACGCATCCGTTAAGGGTTCCGGGCCAAGTGCCTGCAGCATCGGGTGCGCTTCATCCTTGGCTTGCCACAGCACAGCGCCGAAGCGGCGGGTATCATTGAGCCGCAGCAGCTGGCCACTGCTAAGCACAAAGTCGACATGGTCATGCTTACCGGCCACGGTGCTTTGCGGCAGGACCTTCAAGTGGCCGGACATGCCAAGATGCAGCAGGATAGCGCCTTGCGCAAGCTCAATCAGCAGGTACTTGGCTCGACGCGATACGCCCAGGATGGGTTCATCCTTCAGCGCCATGACTTCATCCGGTACCGGCCAGCGCAGCTGGCGCTGACGCACCACCACCTGCTGCAAACGTTGGCCGATCAGGTGCGGACGTATCCCCAGGCAAGAGACTTCAACTTCTGGTAATTCTGGCATTAACGAAACTCCGCAGGGAACAACAGTTCGGCTTCTGCTGCACGGATGGGATAGTACAAACGCCGATGCGACGGGCTGAGGTAAAACTGCTGCTCCGCCAGCGACAGCACCCAGATCACAGGCTCCCCCTGACCGGCCAGCACCAGTTGGGCTTGGGTCAAAGGCTCCGGCAAGGGCTGCACACTGCGCTCACCATCGTTGAGCTGTTGCTGTTGCCAAATCGCCAGTGTGCGCTCGACCAGCGGTTGCAATTCAGGCTGAGGCGGTGACAACTGCCAGCCCTGCGGCGACCGACTGATGCGGGCACCGGCGAACTCAATACTCAGCAGCTGTTGTTCCCCCAGTAAGTGGGTGCTGCGATGCTGCCTGTCGGCCAGTCGCTGCGGGGTACCGTACAGTAAAAACATCAGAATCAGCACTGCAAAAATCAGCACATTGTTCCAGTTGCGGCGGGAGAGTTTGGGGAGCATGGTTCTGCCCTGGCATTCTTTCGTTCATGAAAGTGTACCATAGCAGCGGGCCACAGAGCAGCATCAACGAGTGCTGTGAGAGGGGTGCCCTTTGCTCAGGTAGAAAAAAACCCGGCAGAGCCGGGTTTTTCGAAAAGCTTGATTACTTGATTTTCGCTTCTTTGAAAATCACGTGCTTACGCACTTTCGGATCAAACTTTTTGATTTCCATCTTTTCAGGCATGGTGCGCTTGTTCTTGGTAGTAGTGTAGAAGAAGCCAGTGCCTGCAGATGATACTAAACGAATTTTATCGCGCATCGTCGTAATCCTTAAACTTTCAGACCTTTGGCACGCAGATCAGCCAAAACTGAATCGATGCCATTCTTATCAATAATACGCATGCCTTTGGTAGACAGGCGCAGTTTGACGAAACGATTTTCACTTTCAACCCAGAAACGGTGCGTTTGCAGGTTCGGCAGGAAACGGCGCTTGGTTGCGTTGTTGGCGTGAGACCGGTTATTACCAGTAATAGGTCTCTTGCCGGTAACTTGGCATACTCTTGACATGTCGTATCTCTCCAAAAAATAACTGCTTGCTCGAGCGTTTTATCTACCTTCTGGCCAAGGAAGGCGGCTCTGAAAACGTAAGAGGGCGCAATTTATACACGAAAGATGCTCCGAATTCAAGCAAATTCATCCGCGATCCGACTGTTTGCGGCAATTTAATACGATCACGGATCCAAAGCGGGATCCCGCTAGATCCAACCGCGCTCGGCAAAGGACACCACCTCGCCATCACCAACCACCAGATGATCCAGCACCCGGATATCCACCAGCTGCAGCGCCTGCTGGATCCGCTCAGTAATGCTGCGATCCGCCCGGCTCGGTTCGGCCACGCCGGATGGGTGGTTGTGCGCCAGGATCAGCGCGGCGGCATTGTACTTCAGGGCCTGCTGCACCACCACCCGCGGATAGACCGGTGACGCATCAATAGTGCCATAGAACAGTGGCTCAGATTTGAGCAAGCGGTGCTGGTTGTCCAGATACAGCACCTGAAAGACTTCCCTGCTCTCGTGATGCAGTTGCTGGCTTAGATAGCGTTTCACCAACGAAGGCTCGGTAAAGACAGCTTCGTGCTGCAAGCTTTGCTGCAGACAGCGTTGGCTTAGCTCCATCACCGCCTGCAACTGCACGTACTTGGCCGTGCCCAGACCTTTGCCTTCACAAAAGCGCGGCAGCGATGCCTGCATTAGGGCTTTCAGCGAGCCAAAATCGGCCAGTAAGCTGCGCGCCAGCTCCACTGCTGACATCCCCGGCAAGCCGGTGCGCAAAAAGATCGCCAGTAATTCGGCATCCGATAAGGCGGTAGCGCCGCGTTGCAACAACTTTTCTCTGGGCCGCTCTTCAGCTGGCCAGTCCCTGATTGCCATGCTTCCTCCGTGTATGAAATGCATCTTTAGCAGCTGAAGTAAGTAACCATTTCATGCTATCTTTAGCCCAGTTTCAGCCAACGGACTTCACAGCATGCAAACTACTCTCAGCGGCCAGCGGATCTTACTGGGCATCAGTGGCGGCATCGCCGCCTATAAAAGTGCCGATCTGATCCGGCGTTTAAAAGAGCGCGGTGCCGAAGTACGGGTGATCCTGACCGAAGGCGGCAGCCACTTTATTACCCCACTGACCTTGCAAGCCCTGTCTGGCAACCCGGTCAGCTCCAGCCTGCTGGACCCAGCGGCAGAAGCAGCCATGGGCCATATTGAGCTGGCGAAATGGGCCAGCTGCATTCTGATAGCGCCGGCCAGTGCCGATCTGATTGCCCGGCTGGCCCACGGCCTGGCCAACGACTTACTGACCACCTGCGTGCTGGCAAGCAGTGCTCCGGTGATGGTTGCGCCAGCCATGAATCAGCAGATGTATAAAAATAGCGCAACAAAGCACAACATAGCAACACT
>SKGJ01000334.1 GCA_007117525.1 Alkalimonas sp. | reverse complement strand
TTCAACTACTTGACTATAGAGCTGTCCCTGAATTTGTCAACTCAGGCTTTAAAGCGATCCACCGTCTGATGCAAACGGGCCGCCTGCATGGCAACTTCTTCGCTGATTTCTGCATTGTGCTGAGCATGCTGATAGGACTGCACCGAAATATCGCGAATTTTCACCACATTTTGGTTCACTTCTGCTGCCACCTGACTTTGCTCTTCGATGGCCGCCGCTATCTGAGTGGTCATGTCCATAATGCCGCTGACATCTTCGGTAATTTGTTCCAGCAGCTGCCGGGCCAATTGTGCCTGCTCGGCACTGGATAAGCCCTGTTCACGGCAATGCAGCATCACCTGAACGATGTCTTTGGTACGGCCCTGCAAGCCACCGATAATTTGCTCAATTTGCCGGGTGGACTCCTGGGTGCGCATCGCAAGGTTTCGAACCTCGTCCGCCACCACCGCAAAGCCACGGCCCTGCTCACCGGCACGGGCTGCTTCAATGGCTGCATTCAGCGCCAGCAAGTTGGTCTGCTCGGCAATGCCCCGGATCACATCCAGCACGGAGCCAATAGTCTGGCTGTCTTGCTCCAGCGCTTCCACCACCTGGGTTGCATCCTGCAATTCGGTCGACAATTGCTGGATGCCGGCGACTGTTTTTTCCACCTCCTGCTGACCGTGCTTGGCGTTGTCATTGGTGGTGCTGGCTTTATCGGCAGTACTTTCGGTATTACCAGCAATTTCATTGATGGTCGCCCCCATTTCCGTAACCGCGGTCGCTACCATATCGCTCTCTTGCTGCTGCAACTGCATGCCATCACTGGTTTCATTGGTCGATTTTGCCAGTTGCTGGGTAGCTGTATCCAACATATCCAGCGCCTGGTTGACGTTGTTGACCAAATCCTGGAAGTCCGCAATCATGCCATTCACATCCTGTGCCAGGGCCGTCATTTCATCCTTACCATCGACCTGAATGCGCTGACGAAAATCATTGTCCTGCCGCACCAGCCCAACCGTCTGGCACACTGCCAATATTGGCTGCAGAATACTGCGGCTGGTCATAAAGACCAGAGTCAACACCACCCCCAATACCAACACAAAGAAGCTAAGCGCCAACCATTGCGTTTGAGAGACCGAGCTGGCAATGGCCTGACCGGTCGCTTGCGACAATTGCTGCAAACTTTGCTCGGTGGCATGAATAGCGCGGCGCATCTCGCCCTGCAAGCCTGAATTATGATCAAGGCCAGCCTGCTGATACGCCGAAACCAGATTGGCAAAGGCTTGCTGGTAGTCTGCAGCCAACCGCTGAACTTGCTGGCGCTCAACAGCATCCAACGACTGCATCAAAGCTTGCATTTGCTGAAAGGTCTGGCCAAAGCGCTGGTAGTAATCGGCATCGCGGCGCAATAAAAAATCTTTTTCATGCCGGCGCAGTTGCAACAGCTGCGCCATTAAACGATCATCACCACGCTGTTGCAGTAGATTTTCTATCTGCTGAGCCGCATGGCGAAGCTCGCCTTGCAGCCCCTGCTCCGGTGTTAACCCCATCTGTTGGTATTGTCGTACCAGCGCCGTAAAACTTTGCTGATAACGTTCAGTATCGCGTTGGAATTCAAGCAAAGGGCCACGGTCAATCCGATGCTGTTGCAACAAGGCATCCAATGAGCCGGCTTGTTGTTGCATCGCAACATAGTGCTGCTGCATCCGTTCCAGATAACGCAATTCGAATCGCAACAAGAAATCTTTTTCATGCCGGCGGAACATCAACACATCGGTGTTCAACCGTTGAACCGTTTCCTGCGCCTGCGCCAGACTGGTCAATTGGCTGCTTTGATAAAACAGCAAACCAAGCATCACCAACATGGCCAAAACCAGCGCCAGGCCATTGGCCAATAAACGCTGCTTGATACTGAATTGTCGAAACATACCGACTCCATTTGCTTAGAGAATAACAAGGTTCATGCACAAGCATAGTCAGACCTATTGCAAAGTGCGCACAACCACCAAGAATAAAGTTGCATAAAAACCATCCAACAGCTTGATCCACCACAAACAAAAGCCAAAGCAGTCAGCAAGTTCGGCTTGAGCTGTGGTGGAAGGTCGTTATACTAAGGGCAACCCCCTCGCTGTTTATCCGGAGCACCTGATGGAATACAACACCTCTGAACTTTGTGATCTGTACGCCGATTCCATTGATGTGGTCGAACCCATTTTTAGCAACTATGGCGGCCGCCGCTCTTTTGGCGGTCAGGTACGAACCATCAAATGCTTTGAAGACAATGGGGTTATCCGCCAGGTTTTGTCCGAGCCCGGTGTCGGCAAGGTCTTGCTGATTGACGGCGGCGGCTCAACACGTCGGGCTTTGCTGGATGCTGAGTTGATTGCGCTGGCCACCAGTCAGGGCTGGGAAGGCATCGTCTGTTACGGCTGTGTGCGCGATGTCGATACCCTGGAAGATTTTGATGTCGGCGTGCAAGCCATTAATGCCATACCAGTGGGAGCCGACGACAAAGGCTTTGGTGACATTGATGTGCCGGTGAATTTTGCCGGTGTCACCTTCTTACCTGACGACCATTTGTACGCCGATAACACCGGCATTATCTTATCGCCCGATCCCTTGGATATCGAGTAAAGCATGGCGTTACGCATCTACACCGCAGCCGAGCTGGCCGTCTGGAGCAGCGCACGGGCGAATGAGCAACGCCTTGCCAAGCAGCTGCTGTTGCCCGATCCCAGTCTGCCACTGCATCAAACATTGCAGCAAGCGCGTGGCCAGGGATCCCGCTTTGCCATCCTTGGCATCCCGGAAGATATCGGCCCCCGAGGCAATCTGGGCAAAGGCGGCTCGGAGCTCGGCTGGCAAGCGTTTTTAA
>SKGJ01000086.1 GCA_007117525.1 Alkalimonas sp. | reverse complement strand
GGTGTTGGCCAGTGCCGCCATGCCAGAGCCGGCAATCGCTCCCAAAGAGTGGCCAAGTAGATGCACCTGGCTCGTATCCAAATTCGCCCCTTGGGTGAAGTTAAGCGCTAAGCGCAGCCCCAGCATATCGGCCATACTCTGCCGCAAGTTGTCACGCGTCACTGGCAAATTGCCAAGGTTCATGTACACCGTCGCACTGCCTTGCTGTCCGCAAGAGGCGCCAGAGGTGTTCAATGCACCAAAGCCACGACTGCCATGCAGAGGGTGGTCAATGGCCACAGTCGCAAAACCAGCCTGAGTTAAGGCACTGGTGACCGCCAGCATATTTTCTTTGCAGGAAGTAATGCCATGCTGCAGCATCACCACCGGCCAACCATTGGCCGGCATATCGAAGGCATTGTCATCCGGCAGCGTCATCTGCACTTCCAGAGTCGCCTGCATCCGCGGCATTGGAATGGTGTTGAACTTAGTTAAATGATTACGCGCATCAAGACCGAAGTCGCGCAGAGCACCACCAGAGGCAGCGTTGCAGAATGCGTCGTTCATCATTTGCTCGCCTTCAAGCTGTGACTCCAACGCAATGATTTGCTCTGGGCTCAAACTGGCAATAATGGCGCCACTGTCACATCGGGCTTTCCAGCTCTCATTAAGTGGCCCGGTAGGGTTTTCCGCAGTGGGAATGCCGGAATAGTATGGCAAGGTCACGCTGCCTTGAAACAGCCGCACCAGGCCAAAGCCTTGCTCAGCAGGGAACTGCGGACTCAGGTCGGACACACGCAAGCCGGTATCCTGTACTTGAACTACCGGCTGAGTACCATGCTCAATTCCTGCCGCCAGGAGTTGCTTGGTGGTAACCAATACATCTGCTGTCGACTGGGTGGTGATGGCGGCAGTGTAAATAATGCTGGAGCGGTTCAGGTCGCCCGACGACACCGCAGCTTCAAAGCTATTGATCACACCCTGCAATTGACGTTGCTGCGGAGAACCAAGTGGTAAGGTTGCTAAATCCTGCTGCAACAGCTCGTATGTGGTGGATGGCTTGATGGAGCGTCCCTCGGAGTCGCGCAGGCTATCAGTCAGGGCTACGATGTAGGTAGTTTTGCCTTTGAGTGGACGCAATGGAATCACAGCAACATTGTTGCCACTGGGCACAGTAATAAAGTCCTGGCCAAATGCCAGCTCACCGACCATTTGGCAAGCCACGCCTTGTGGCAGCTCACGACAAGCATCAATGCTGGATGTTGGACCACCCATCACCACTTCAAAAATGCGGACGGCTTGGGGATCACTGGCACTTTGTGCGTTCAGGCTAACGTCCGCCGGAAAACGCAATTCAATGCTAAACGGGTTTTGGGTCGACCAGCCATCCAGCACGCCTAAGGCTGTTTGCGGATTGCTGTAGTCCTGACTATCAGCGTCCAGCGTCAAGGTGCCATCGGTCGTGCCCAGAAACAACAAATCATTGGGCACAGATACTTGACCCGCACCTGGATCAAACACCACGCGTGCGGCGGGAATCACCTGGGATCCCTGCTGCTCTACCTCCTGCTTAATGTCATCCAGTGAATCACCACAACCGGCCAGGCCCAATGCAGCAGCCACAGCCAGACTAATCGCAAGCTTTTTCATAGATTCTCCCCTGTCCTCACTTTTTTGTTTTTTGCAACAACGCGTGTTGACTGATCTTTTTCAAGTTTGAGCTGCCTAGAGCAACAGCTTAGACCAGTTAAACTTAACTCAATCGCACAGAAATCGCTAGCTGAAAACAAGGCTTCTATCGCAAAAGATGAAAAAAAAGTGCAAAAAGCGTATGCTGTCTGCCTTTCAAACGAGGACCCAGACTGCAATGAAGAGTTATCAGGCTCCGCCTAATGCCCTGGCGGATAAAGTCATTTTAGTGACCGGTGCCGGTGATGGCATTGGTAAAGAAGCAGCGTTGACATTCGCCCGTCATGGCGCAACGGTTATCTTGCTGGGAAAAACCACGGCAAAGCTGACCGCAGTCTACGATGCCATTTGTGCACAAGGCTGGCCCGAGCCTGCCATCGTGCCGTTGGATTTAAAAGGCGCCAGCCAAAAAAACTACCAGGATATGGCCGCCACCATCGCCAGTGAATTTGGTCGACTGGATGGCCTGCTGCACAATGCCGGCATTTTAGGCGGTTTAGCTCCCTTTGAGCACATCAAAGCCGATATCTGGCAGGATGTGCTGCAAGTCAACCTGACGGGCCCAATGCTAATGACCCAGGCCTTGATGCCGGTTCTGCGCAAAGCGCCACATGCCTCGGTGGTCTTTACGTCATCCGGCGTTGGGCGTCAGGGCCGGGCCTACTGGGGCAGTTATGCGGTTTCCAAGTTTGCCACCGAAGGCCTGATGCAAACACTGGCCGACGAGTACGCTGGCAGCAATATTCGGGTCAATTGCATTAACCCGGGCGCAACCCGCACCAGCATGCGGGCCAGAGCCTACCCAGCAGAAAATGCCCAACAACTTAAAACACCCGCCGACCTGATGTGGTTGTATCTGTATCTGATGGCCGATGACAGCCTGAGGGTGAATGGTCAGTCGCTGGACGCCCAGCCTAAATAGTGCCCGTCCTGAAAGGCGGGCACTAGCGCAGTGCAGGGATGCGCTGCCATTTTCACTGCGTGGTAACGCATTGAAAATGTGAGACAAATGGAAATCGCAATTTTCATTTGTCGTTCCAGAATCAGGGCAGGAGCCCGTTTCTGGATGAAAACTAAATGACGTTGCACCGACTGATTAAAAAAGCCCTGCAGCCAATTGGCTGCAGGGCTTTTATTGATGAAGTCAACTTAGTAAGCCGTTACTTCGGCTCTAAAATCTCACCACCGT
>SKGJ01000234.1 GCA_007117525.1 Alkalimonas sp. | reverse complement strand
TAAAGCAGGCGCCGGCCCACGCCAAAGACAACGGTTTTCGGGTGTGAAGGCCAAAAAATAATGCTATAATCCTGCCCAATTTTTTCCACTGTACAAGGCCTCATGTCCGTCTCAGCCTCTCCATCAGCCCCTAAAAAAGTCATTGTCGGTATGTCCGGTGGTGTCGATTCGTCTGTTTCTGCCTATTTGCTGCTGCAACAGGGCTATCAGGTGGAAGGCCTCTTTATGAAAAACTGGGAAGAGGACGACAATGATGACTATTGCGCAGCAGCAGAAGATATGGCCGACGCCCAGCAGGTCTGCGATAGACTGGGCATTAAGCTGCACAAAGTCAACTTTGCCGCCGAGTACTGGGATCAGGTGTTCGAGTACTTTTTGGCCGAATACAAGGCTGGCCGTACCCCCAACCCGGATATCATGTGCAACAAGGAAATCAAGCTCAAAGCCTTTCTGGAGTTCGCAGCCGAAGCTCTGCAAGCCGACTACATCGCGACTGGCCATTACGTCCGCCGTCGTCAACAACAAGGCCAATGGCAGCTGTTACGGGGTTTGGACCAGAACAAAGACCAAAGCTATTTTCTCTACACTCTGGCCGAGCAGCATGTTGCCCAAACCCTGTTTCCTGTCGGTGAGCTTGAAAAGCATGAAGTTCGTGCCATCGCCGAACAACAAGGCTTTATCACTCACGACAAAAAAGACAGCACTGGCATTTGCTTTATTGGTGAGCGCAAGTTTAAAGACTTTTTGCAAAAGTACCTGCCTGCCCAGCCGGGTGATATCGTCACCCCGGATGGCACTGTCATTGGCCGACACGAAGGACTGATGTACCACACCCTTGGACAACGCAAGGGCCTTGGGATTGGCGGTTTAAAAGACAGCGGTGAAGAGCCCTGGTACGTCGCTGGCAAGGATCTGAGCCACAACCGCTTGCTGGTGGTGCAAGGCGCCGATCATCCCAGTCTGTTTGCTAAAGGATTGTTCGCCAGCCAGTTGCACTGGGTGGACAGAGCCGGGCCAACCGAGCCACTGCGCTGCACGGTGAAAACCCGTTACCGCCAGCACGATATCCCCTGCACCCTGACTCCGCTGCCGGATGGCGCGCTCAGGGTGGATTTTGACAGCCCGCAAAAGGCCGTCACGCCCGGCCAGTCCGCTGTATTTTATCTGGACGACGTCTGCCTGGGTGGCGGCATTATTGATAAGGCACTGAACTAAACTATGCAAGCAGATGTTTCTACCCAAACCATGGCACTGGCAGCTTTGTGTCAGGCGCTGAGTCTGGTCAAAGCCGTGGCGAAAACCACCGATGTCGATGAAGCTGAGTTGGAGCGCATGCTAAGCAGCGTCGCCATGCTGGATGCTGAAAGCCCTCTGGCTATTTATGGTGGCTCTTACCAGCACCTGCGCTCTGGCTATCAGGTGCTGCTGCAGCAGTTGGGCGACAATCCGAACAAAGATGTCGAGATCACCCGCTACGTGGTGGCGGTGCTGGCACTGGAACGCCGACTGGCAAAAAGCCGCTCCAATATGAGCGCCCTTGGCAAGCGTTTGCAGGAACTGGCTCGTCAACTGGAACACTTTAGCATCACCGACGACACCTTGCTGGCGAACATGGCCGACATCTACATTGAGTGCATCAGTACCCTGGGCACCCGAATTCAGGTGGCAGGTCAACCCGAGCTGCTGAAACAAAGCCGGGTGCAACACAAAGTCCGTGCTTTATTGCTGGCCGCTGTCCGGGCCGCCGTACTCTGGCGTCAGGCAGGCGGTAGCCGCTGGCACCTGCTCTTTAAACGCAAGCAGCTGGTGCGTGAAGCGCGCCAGGTACTGCAGGACAACTAATTTTTGACTGTTTTAGAGGAAGCAACATGGAACTGAACGCACTGACAGCCTTATCGCCGGTCGACGGACGTTATGGCAGCAAAACCAGCGAACTGCGCGACTTGTTCAGCGAGTACGGTCTGATCAAATACCGGGTGACGGTAGAGGTGCGTTGGTTGCAGCAAATGGCTGCCATCGAGGGCATTGCTGAAGTCCCGGCATTAAGCTCTGAGGCCAACGCGCTGCTCGACAGCATTGTCGACAACTTTAGCCTGGCCGATGCCGAGCGGGTGAAAGAGATTGAACGCACCACCAACCACGATGTGAAAGCGGTGGAGTACCTGCTGAAAGAGAAAGTGGCGGCCAATGCCGAACTGAGTGCAGTGAGTGAGTTTATTCATTTTGCCTGCACCTCCGAGGACATCAACAATTTGTCGCATGGCCTGATGCTGAAAGATGCCCGCGATCGGGTCATCTTGCCTTATTGCGATCAACTGCTCAGTGCCATACGCCAGCTGGCGGTCGAGTACAAAACGGTGCCCATGATGGCCCGCACCCATGGCCAACCGGCCTCCCCGACCACCATGGGCAAAGAAATGGCCAATGTCTACATGCGGCTGAAGCGTCAGCGCGATCAGATTGCTGCGGTGACCACCCTGGGTAAATTCAACGGTGCCGTCGGCAACTACAATGCCCATTTATCGGCTTACCCTTCGTTGAACTGGCACCAAATCTCCGAGCAGTTTGTCTGCAGCCTGGGCCTGGAGTGGAACCCCTACACCACCCAAATTGAACCGCACGATTACATTGCCGAGCTGTTTGATGCCGTTGCCCGCTTCAATACTATCCTGATCGACTTTGATCGCGATGTCTGGGGCTATATTGCTTTGGGGCATTTCAAGCAAAAAACCGTCGCCGGTGAAATTGGCTCGTCCACCATGCCACACAAGGTGAACCCCATCGACTTTGAAAACTCCGAGGGGAACCTTGGCCTGGCCAACGCGATTTTTGACCACCTCGCGGCCAAGTTACCGGTCTC
>SKGJ01000341.1 GCA_007117525.1 Alkalimonas sp. | reverse complement strand
TGTGCGATTTGCAGCAGCTGCTGCAGGTACCCGAGCAGGTGCTGTCGCTGAACCAAACCCTCACACTGACCTTTGGCATTGGCGGCAGGCCCGGTGTCAGCGCCCACTACCAACCGCGTGGCCGTATTTTAGCCCTGGCGAAAAACGCCGGTGCCGGTAGCCTGGCGCATGAATGGTTTCATGCCTTTGATCATTACATTGCCAGCAAGGTGTTCCCAGGTGCCGGCAATCAAGACTTTGCCAGTCGCTGCTTTTTGCACGCGCACCGAATCAAGCCCCACCCATTAAACCAGTTGCTGCTGGAGGGGTTCAAAACCCTGCTGCTATCCCCAGATGGCAGCCAGCCCAGCAGCTGGTTTTTGCGCTGCGCCGAACTGGATCGCGCCTGCAATCAGCTGTACCTATCGCAACCCGAGGAGCTGTGCGCCCGGGCATTTGAGGCCATGCTGCAAGCCCAACCGTTGAAAAACCATTTTCTGGTCAGCGGTACTCGTCAAAGCGAGCTAGCCAAAGCCGGCGCCTATCCGGATGCAGAGCTACTGCAGCAACTCAGTACTCCCTGGTTCCGTTACTTTTCCACTCTTGGGCTGGCACTTGGAAAAAACAAACACCAGGAATTGTGACTATACTTTTGTTTTGAACCAGACAACTCCATATTTTCTTTTCGCCGAGGGTAGCCCATGAGCAGGTACGTCTGGCTGTTGATTCTGTTGTTGCCGATGACGATCAATGCCGCCAATTCCGAGCATCAAGAAACAAAACCGGCCCTGGTGATCATTGATGTGGTGGACTGGCTCAACCCAGAGCATCAAATAAGGCACCAGTCTGCGGTACTGCAGCAGATTTTGCAGAAACTTCCTGTGCCCTTTCAGATTGAGCACATCACACGCAATCGAGCCAGACAGTATGTACAGGAGCACCCCACCGCCTGCATGCCCTGGCTGCTGAAAACACCCGAGCGGACTCAGCAGTACCTGTTCAGCACACCCTACATGGTAGAACACGCACTGCAATTGGTAACATTGCGTGACTCGCCCTTATCTGCACGGTTTGAGCGCGATAGCAAGGTAGGGCCTATCCAGTTGCAGCAACTGCTGAACGAGCGACGCCCTCCAGTGCTGGGCATTGAAACCAACCGCAGTTACGGCCAACAAACCGACCGCCTGCTCGCCACTTTAGAGCACAGCAGCGCCATCTACACCCGTACCAGCTCCAGCAATCAGCCGGCAGAGTTGCTGCCGATGCTGCAACGAGGCTTCATTGATCTCATGATTGATTACGAAGTGGTGCTTTACGAGCACCGAGAGGCATTGTCTTTTTTCCCATATGCCGAAACAGAGCCCTTCCAGCTGTCACACTTTGCCTGCTCCAACAGTGCTGAAATGCGCAGCATCCTGCCAAAGCTCAACCAAGCCATTCATGCACTCAGTACCGATCCTGAGTTCCGGCAATTGATAATGCAAAGCATCCCGTCCCATCAGCAAGCGCAGGGGTGGGAGTACCTCAAAGCCGCGCAGCAAAATCCATAAACCTGACTGGTAAAACAGCCAAAACCAACTAAGGTTGGAGAAGAATAAGAGAATAAGGAAGCGCTATGCCCATTACCCCAGAGCTCAACGATGAAATCCGTATTCTGAACCTGTACAACCTCGACAGTGTCCGCGAAGGCATTAAAGTGCATAAAGATGCCGATGCGGCCACCAAAGCCGCGATAGGCCGGCTCTATCAAAAAGGCTTGCTAACCCAAGCCGATGGCGGTTACCTGACCGATCTAGGTATTCATTGCGCCGAGCATTTGCAAATGGCGCTGCGGATTCTGGAGGTGCCGAAAACTGCGTAGCCTGACTGCGCTGTGCTTTCATGAAACATGATAAAACCGTTGAATGGCCAGCATAGCAAGTCAATGGATTGGTCAGTGAGCCAAATCGAATAAGTACAAACTCACGATCTTTGTAACACAATGTAAAGTCTCTAGAAATTACTGCGAGGCTTCGGCTAGTATGCAAGCTCAGTTTACAAAAACAGGAATTCTGCACCATGCGTTATCACTCCCTCCTTTGTGCTGCCAGCCTGGTGCTGACTGGCGCAGTGGCCGCCGACACCATTCAGTGGAATACGCTATCTGCCGGTTATGCCAAAGCCAACATTAAACTGGACGCTGCAGATTTTGGCGAGCGCAGCCGCTTTAAACCAGACGGCTGGCAGTTGCAAGGCAGTTACTTGCTATCCGACCAGCTTTATCTGCGTGGGCGTTATGATAGGGTCAGCGGTGATTTGCTGAATGTGAAGGTGACATCGGAGCAAAGCTGGTTAAGCCTAGGCTTGCGCCAGCAAGTGATGCCCGGCCTGGATACCTTTTTTGAAGGCGGCTATGCCAAAGAGAAGGCCTCTGCTGACATTATCTTTATCGATGACATTGCGCTGCGTTACAGCGACTCGGGCAGCGGTTATCAGCTTGGCGCAGGAGCACGCTACTTGGCAACACCTGAGCTGGAGCTTGGCGCCGCCCTTCGTTATGTCAATGTCTCTGGTTTAAGCGGCTCTACCTTGGGGGAGCTGAGTGCCAGCTATGCTATCAACGAACAGTTTGCGCTCTACAGCAACCTGCTGCTTGATAGCGATGCGTCCATCCTGGGTCTTGGGGTGAGCATTCGCTTCTAGTGTGATACAAGGGCATCGAGATATTGGTACATCTGAGTCTTGCTAAGCTGCCTGTTCGGCAGTGAAGAACGAAGCCGACCTGCGCGACGCAGTTGACATTTTCTAAGCTGCGGGCGTGGGGAAGACACCGCAACCGGCAAAGCTGAAAGCTTTTAGCCAGAAACACCCCCACGGGCGTGGGGAAGACAAGGTGAAAGCCAGACC
>SKGJ01000006.1 GCA_007117525.1 Alkalimonas sp. | reverse complement strand
TAAAGGCCTGGAATAATAGTAGCCTTGCACGGTATCGCAGCCAAGCTGGGTTAATTTAAGCAAGCCGGCTTCGTTCTCCAGCCCTTCGGCCGTGACTTTAAAGCCAAGACCTTTTGCCAGCTGCGCCGTAGCCTGCACGATCAGCTCATCCTGAGTATTGTGCTCAATCTCTTTGATAAAAGCCCGATCGATTTTGACTTCATGCACCGGCAGTTGTTTTAAGTAGGCCAGGGATGAGTGGCCAGTGCCAAAATCATCAATCGCCAGCTCAATGCCTAAAGCGGCCAGCTGCTGCAACACCTGAATCACGCGCTGTGGATTTTGCATCACAGCGCCTTCGGTCACCTCCAGCGCCAGCATTTCAGCGCTGACGCCTGCCAGCTCAAATTCTTCTGCAATACGGGCCGGCAGCTGCTCATCGATCAGATCTACCGGCGATAAATTGACTGCCAGCCGGAGTCTGGGGTGCTGGGTATGCCATTCAGCCGCCTGACGGATCACCTGTCGCAGCATCCAGTCGGTAACTCCCTGAATCAGGCCAGCATGCTCTGCCAGCCGAATAAACTCATCCGGTGGAATAAAGCCCAGGCTGGGGTGCTGCCAGCGGATCAGGGCTTCAGCCGCTTCACAGCGTTGATTGGCCAACAGCACCTTGGGTTGGTAATGCACGCTCAGTGCATTGGCAGCCAGGGCCCCGGGCAAATCCTGAATAATGGTCAGATCGCGCAGGTGGCGCTCATCTTGCCCCTGCTGATAGGCCGCGATGCCATCGAGCTGCTGTTTGGCATTGGCATTGGCTATGTCCGCCCGGCGCAGCAGGGTGCTGACATTGGCCGATTCGGGATCGGTGTGGGCAAAAGGATAGTAGCCCAGCGTCAGCTGCAGACTGATACTGCTTTGTTGCAGGGCAAAGGGCTTTTGCAGCCGTTGAAGTATAGGCGCTAAGGGTTCTGGCAGCTCGGGGTAGAGCAGTAAAAACTCATCGCCGCCCACTCTGGCGCACAACAAGGGAGTGGGGGTGAGTTGTTGCAAACGTCCCGCCAGACGGTGCAGCAGCTGATCACCGGTTTCCAGTCCAAAGGCATCGTTTAGGTGCCGGAAATTGCGGATATTGAGCAGCAGCAGTACGCCGGATTTTTGTCCGGCGTACTGCCCCAGCCATTGTTCGGCCTTAGCCCTGTTGTAGAGTCCGGTCAGGGCGTCGCGCTCGGCTTGCTCCAGCAGCAAGCGTTGCCGCTCGGCCAGTTGCTGCTGCATGGTACTGAGCGTTTTGCTTAACACGCCGACCTCGCCTTTGGCACGAGGCAACTCGCTGGTGGCCTTGCCTTCCCCCAGCTGTTTGGCAAAGCGGGTTAGCTGTGCCAGTGGTTCGGTAATGCTGCGCCCTAGCCAAAATGCCACCAGCAAAGATGCGGTGAGAGCGATGCCAAAGATAGCCAACAGCTGACTGCGCATTTGCTGATAGTTTTGCAGCCAGCGGCTGTTGGGTAAATGCAGCAGGGCCCACAATGCCTGCCCATCCAATGGCTGACTAAGTGTCAGATAACGTTGATCCTCACTGCGGACTGGCTGCTGACTGGCGGGTGCCAGAAAATCCGAGGTTGGGAAAATGCTCAGAGCCTGCTCGTTTTGCAATGTGCTGGTGATGACTTGCAGCCGCTCGTTGGCCAGCACAAAGCTGATCTCCAGGCCGGTAATGCCCTTCAGTTGCGTTGCTAATGCGGCATCGAGCTGAAAGCCCATGCCGACCCAGGCAATGATATTTGGAGCCCGCACAGGTACCAGCACCAGCTGATAAGCCTGCTCCGATAGCATCAACAGACTGCTGTACTGGCTGCTGCGCCAGTCGATGTCTTGCAGTAAGGGAGCTAATTGCGCCTGGTCGAGTTCCAGTCGGCTGCTTGATAAAAGTTCACCCTGAGGGCTCATTAGCAGCACCAGCTGCGCATCAATGCGAGCGCCGTGATTTTCCAGCACCGATTGAATGGTGGCGGATTCCGAAGTAGCCACCGCCTGACGAAAGCCAAAATCCGCTGCCAGGATTTGCACCGACTGACCCAATTGCTGAGCCCGGTCGTCCAGCAATTGCTCAAACACATTGGCGGCAACCGCCAACACTTCATGCGCCTGTTGCCGGCTGTCTTGTTTCATTGCGGTCAGGCTGGCCAGTGCTGTGGCCAATGCCAGGCCTGCCAGCAAAGCCACGATCACCAGCAGCAGGCGATGACGCAGTGAACCTGGCATCAGCATGACTTAACCACCAAAACCGCGTTGCGGTGTTGGTTGTTTGGGTCTGTGCTCAATCTGAAGCTGGAAGCGATGGGGGATAGCGTCATCGGGAATGCTGATCTCAATTGGCGCCTTTTCTGCTTGCTGAAAGGGATGCCAGAGTCTGAGCTGATAACGGCCTGCCGGCAAGGCATCAAAACGGGCCTGTCCGGTGCTATCAGTAACCGTCAGCCAGGGACTATCGCTGATAAACAAATAGGCTTCCATGTAATCGTGAATGTTGCAGCCCAGGGCCACAATACCCGCCTGGTCAAACAGGATGGGCGCTTCCGGCCGGTCATGGTACAGCTGGATCTCAAAAACCTTGGCAGCGGAAAAAGAGTAGACATGATGGCGGGTGCGATCCAGGTTGGGGAAATCGACCAGGGTGCCGGTTTGAATGGCCGACACAAAGGGAACAAAATTGAGCTGCTGTTGTGTGATGGTAGCTTCCAAAGGGCCACTTTGTTCGACAGCCTGGGCGGGGTTCAGTGCGGTGAGTTCAACCACCGCATCATCCAAAGGTTTGCCATCTTGATCAAAGAGTTGTAGCTGCCATTGGTTGGCATGGGCGGCACTCTGCACTATGCTTGCAAT
>SKGJ01000402.1 GCA_007117525.1 Alkalimonas sp. | reverse complement strand
TGGTCCCGCATCTGTCGGTAGTTCGGGTGATTGCCTGTTGGGCAGCCCCCCTTGGATTTAAAGTGGTTCACGCTTACGGTCAGCAACTGATTGCTGCTGTGGTGACGAAAGCTTTGTACCACTGGCGCCCGGTGCAGCTGATCGAAGGGTGGCTGCTGAAGGGTACTGGCCAGGCCTGCTTGCACCACGGCATCGGGCCGGTAAATCAGACCAACCTTAATGACATCGTTGCCGGGGCGCTGGTCGGTGGTAACCATGGCGTAAGGACGCTCAGTCTGGGTGTTGAGGGTTGCCACCAGTGTTTCCAGGGCACTGCCTGGCTGGTAGCCGTTGTTTTCCAGCTCAATCAGTCCAAGGATATCGGCATCCAGCGCTAAAATGGCAGCGGATAGTTTGGCACTTTGCCGCTCCAGCTCAAACTGGTTGCTGGCACCGCGGCGGGTTGGAAAAGGCGGGTTTTGGTCGGCACCGGTAAAAAAGTTCAGCAGGTTAAAGCTGGCTACCCGAAGTTCCTCTGGCTGGCGCGGCGCTGGTGGCTTAGGCCTTGGGTTGGCTGGCTGCCACTGCGGTACCCGGCTTGGCTCCAACCGGTAGCCGCGGCTGTCTTGCACCAGAAAACCTTCCAGCTGCGTCAAGGTATCGCCCAGCCGCAGCGGACGGTTAGGGGATAGGCCTCCGGGTGGGTAGGGCAATGGATCCGGGTTTTGCTGCAGACTGCCATAGCCCAGCACCAGAGTGCGTTGTTGTTGCATTCGCTCATGAGCCTGAGCCTTGGCACCTGGCGGGTGAATCTGAGTTGGCGCCCAGAGCCGTTTGTCTGCCAGGGTCAGCTCGCCATAGCGGCCCAACCCAAAAGTGCTGTTGACCACCAGAGGCTGCTTGAAGCGCAGCCACATCCCTTCGAGCGATTCCCAGCTTAGAGACTCGGGTAGCGGCAGTGATAGCTCCAGCGGCTCGACTTCGGCCGGACCACAGTCCAGCCAGTTCAGATCAACCAGGCTGGTCATCTGCTCGATTTCGGCCACCTTACCACGGACTGCCAGCAGCCGGCCCGGAGTTAGTTGGCGCAGTGAGTTTTGGTCGTGCTCAGGGTCGGGCAAAAAGTCCGGCAAAAAAATGGCCTGCGAGGCTGCTTGCAAGCTTGGCGTTCCAGGCTGCTGCAGCAACCAGCCAGCACGCTCGCTATCCGGATAAAGATAGCTGGTCAGCACCCCGCGGGTACGCACCTTTTGCCCCAGCTTGGGGCTTAGCTCTGTGCCTGCTTGCAGGCTGCTGATAGCAATGAAATCGTCATCGCAATGCAAAGCCTGGTAGCGACTGCATCCAGTCAGTGCTAGCATCATAATGAGAGTGGTGAGCAATCGTAGCATGGAGCTGTCTTCCAGAAGTCGTCTGGAGCTTAGTCTAGCAGAGTTCAGCTATACTGAATGCACAGAGTGAATAGGACTTGGCTATGGGTTTAAAATGGCTGGCAATGGCATTTGGTTTGCTTTTATTCAACAGCAGTTGGGCTGAATCGGTGATCCGGACCATAGGGCCGCAATCGACGGCTGATGGCAGCCATGCTTATTACACCGATCTACTTGAGCAGGTGATCGCTGAAACGGAGCAGGGCTTTGGTCCGGCGCGGCTTGAACTGGTGGAGCATCCCGGTCAGGGGCGGGTTATCCGTCTGTTGGCGATGAATTTGCATTACGATGTGATGTGGACCGGCACCTCAGAGCAGCGTGAGGAAACGCTGCACGCCATTAAAGTACCGATCTTTTTGGGAGGGCTCGGGATCCGTGGGCAGTTAATTCATCAAGACCGACTATCGGACTTTCAGCAAGTGCGCAGTCTGTCGGATTTGCGCCCTTTTATCGCTTGTCAGGGCGAGCATTGGCCAGATGCGGATGTGCTGGAGGCTGCCGGCTTACGGGTGGCCCGGGTGGGGCGCTTTGAATCGATGCTGGAGATGCTGGCCCGGCAGCGCTGTGATTATTTGCCGCTAAGCATTGTAGAGGGGCAGGCCGAGCTGGACGCTGTGGCAGAGCGTTTTCCCGAATTGGTGTTCTTTGACCAGCTGTTGCTGCGCTATCCGCTGGTGATGTACTTCTTTGTGCACAAAGACAATACCGCCCTGGCCGAGCGTATTGAGCAGGGCATGCAACTGCTGGCCGAAAGTGGTGCGCTGCTGCAATTTATGCAGCAGCACCCGGTGACTCAGGCCGCCTTTCCGCTATCGCGCTACCAGCAGGCGCGGGTGCTGGAGCTCGAGAACCCACTGTTTAAGGATAGCGAGGTACTGAGCGCCGCGCAGTTTTGGTTATCCCTTGACTGATTGCTCCCTGGCAACGGCCCGGTAGCCAATATCGCTGCGGTAGAACATCTCCGGCCAGCTGATCTTCTGCACCAATTGGTAAGCTGCTTGCTGGGCGGCTGTGACGTTTTCACCCAGCGCTGTGGCGCAGAGTACCCGTCCTCCGCTGGTGACTACTTTGCCGTCATTCATGCTGGTACCGGCGTGAAAGACCTTGGCTTTGGCTGAGTCCGCATCAGCCAGCCCCTGAATTTCAGCACCCTTAGCGTAGCTATCCGGGTAACCGCCAGCCGCCAGAACTACCCCTACGGCGGCTTCGGAGCTAAATTGAATGTCACTTTGTGCCAGCTTGCCAGCCACAGCGGCCTGGCAGAGTGCTACCAGATCCGATTGCAGTCGCATCATGATGGGCTGAGTTTCCGGATCACCAAAACGGCAGTTGAACTCCAGCACCTTGGCCGTTCCATCCGGCGCCACCATCAGGCCGGCATAGAGAAAGCCGGTAAAGACGTTGCCTTCGGCGGCCATGCCGCGCACGGTCGGCTCAATCACTTGCTGCATCACCC
>SKGJ01000135.1 GCA_007117525.1 Alkalimonas sp. | reverse complement strand
GAGCGAACCTCAACCAGGGTGTCTTCCATTTCCTGAATAATCAACCGAACCATTTTTTCCGGATCTTCAGCTTTGTCCAGCAAAGCATTTAAATTTGAATTTACAATATCGGTAAAGCGACTGAAAATACCCATGGTGATAACCTCATACAGTAATTGGGATACACTCTAATTCATTCACAATCCTTGCCACTTTTTTGATTATTATAACCCTTTGATTTGTTTTTATTTTTAAATTGTTCAAAAAGAGCTTTGGCCTGGCTCTATAATGAAATACACTATTATTTGGTCATTTTCACTAAAGTCTTCTTATGGGCAGAGCACAACAACAAGACAATCTCATCGGCCAGTCCAACAGCTTTCTAACGGTGCTGGAGCAAGTGTCGCAAGCAGCCCCACTGAATAAACCTGTCCTGATCATCGGTGAACGCGGCACCGGCAAAGAGCTGATAGCTGCCAGGCTGCACTTTTTATCTCAACGCTGGGATCAAAACTACCTGACATTGAACTGCGCTGCTTTGAATGAAAACCTGCTGGAAAGTGAGCTCTTTGGCCATGAGGCCGGAGCTTTCACCGGCGCCAGCAAGCGTCATGAAGGGCGTTTCGAGCGGGCCAATGGCGGTACCTTGTTTTTGGATGAGCTGGCCAACACTCCCAGTCTGGTGCAAGAAAAGCTACTTCGCGTTATCGAGTATGGCGAGTTTGAGCGAGTCGGCGGCAGCCGTCCGGTCCGGGTCGATGTCCGACTGGTTTGTGCCACCAACGAAGACTTGCCTGCATTAGCCGCGCAAGGCGAATTTCGTGCCGACTTGCTGGATCGGCTGGCATTCGATGTGATTACCCTGCCGCCGATGCGGGAACGACGGGAAGACATCTTGCTGCTGGCCGAGCATTTCGCCATCAATATGGCGCGGGAATTGGAATTCGAACTCTTCAGTGGTTTCAGCGAAAAAGCCAAGCGCACCTTACTGGATTACGACTGGCCCGGAAATGTCCGGGAGCTCAAAAATGTGGTGGAGCGCAGTGTTTACCGCACCAACAACCCCTATGTACCAGTGCACGACATTCTGCTGGATCCTTTTGAATCGCCATTTCGCCCACAACAACGGGTTAAAACACGCGATCGTCAAACAGCCAGTTTGCCACAAACATCAACACCCATAGCGACTAGCGCGCCCACCGAACCCAATGGGAGTGCTGTACCCGCTATTCAGCCAGACCAGCCAGTCGACTTTAAAGCCCTGTCGCAACAGTTTGAAGTCGATTTGTTGAAACAAGCCCTGGCAGCCTGCCAGTTTAATCAGAAAAAGACAGCAGAGAGTCTTGGCTTAACCTATCATCAGTTGCGTGGCTACATGAAAAAATACCAGTTACTGGATAGCCAACAGGATACGCATGCTGAAGCCAAGCCTTAAAAACGCTCCTCTCATCAGTCTACTTTGCTGGCTCGGCACCGGTTGCCAGCCAGAGATGCCGGCTGAAGTTCGTTCCGGTCTGGTGTACTGCAGTGAAGGGGCACCGGAAACATTTAATCCTCAGTTGGTGACTTCCGGCACCACCATTGATGCCACCAGCCGTCAACTGTTCGACCGGCTGCTCGATATCGATCCAATCAGTGGTGACTTTGTTCCGGCGCTCGCAACGCATTGGGAGGTGCGGGAAGACGGTTTAAGTTACACCTTCTATCTTCGGCTTGGAGTTCAGTTTCATACCACCGATTACTTTCGACCCAGCCGACCACTGCGCGCCAGCGACGTGCGTTTTAGCTTTGAACGGATCATGCAAACCGAGCACCCTTTTCACCGGATAGGCGGTGGTGATTATCCCTATTTTCAAACTGTCGACTGGGGCAACCGGGTCAGCCGTATTGCCACACCGGCCGAAGATCAGGTGGTGTTTTACCTGCGTCAGCGCGATAGCTCTTTTTTATCCAACCTGGCCACCGACTTTGCCGTGATTCATTCGGCAGAATACGCCGAGCAGTTGCTGCAGCAGCATCAACCTCAACGACTGGACAGTCACCCCATTGGCACTGGGCCTTTTCGCTTTCGCGAGTACCGCAAAGATGGCTTTATCCGTTACTACCGACACAACGACTACTGGGGGACTCCGAGCCAATTGGAACAGCTGGTGATTGACATCGAGCCCAACAACGCCAAACGGATGGCCCGCTTGCTGACGCACGAATGCGACATCATCGCCTACCCTCGGATGTCGGAGCTCGAGCTGATTAGCCAGCGACCAGACATTAAAGTTCAGCAACAAAGCAGCCTGAATGTGGGCTTCTGGGCTTTTAACACCAGCAGGCCACCTTTTAATGATGCCCGGGTAAGGCGCGCCCTGGCGATGGCGGTCAACCGGGATGCTATTTTGCAATCCGTTTATTTTGAACAGGCACAAAACGCCAGCACCTTATTGCCGCCAAGTTCGTGGGGCCATCATCCAGAGATTTCACTCCCCTCCTATGACCCGGACGCAGCGCGACAACTTTTATCGGAGGCGGGCTTCCCCTACGGCTTTGCTATGACCATTTGGGCCATGCCAGTCCAGCGTTTGTACAACCCAAATGCCACCCGCATGGCAGAAATGATGCAGGCCGATTTGGCCCGTATTGGCGTCAGAGCCACGATTGTTAGCCTGGAGTGGAATGCTTTTCGTCGTCAATTGCGACTTGGCGAGCACGACTCTGTCTTGCTGGGCTGGAATGCCGACAATACCGATCCAGACAACTTCTTCCGGCCTTTGCTCAGTTGCAATGGCGTAGAAAGCGGCACCAATCGTGCTATGTGGTGCGATCCCGCTTTTGATGCCTTGCTTGGTCAGGCTTTACTCACCGATGACCGATCCATACGTCATAGCTACTATTG
>SKGJ01000051.1 GCA_007117525.1 Alkalimonas sp. | reverse complement strand
TGACATCTCGACCACTTAAAGCACCGCCGAAATGAACTCGATTCTGCAAAACACTGACACGACTTTGAAAACGTAGCCGGCTTAAACATTCTGAAAAGAAATCACTGACTAATCCGAAGTGATCGGTCGTAAGCTCTTTATTCATTTTCGGCACATCCCAGCCAGGAAGATAGCAATGAATACGATCCATCCAAGCGGTATCGTCTCGCATCTCAGGCGGTAAAGGGCCAAAAAGATGACCAACTCTTTGTTGATGTTCGACATCAACATCAAAGTTACCTACGAAAACCATGGAACCATCAGCTCGGATGCTCTCTTTCCCTCGTGAAAACTCACCGGACTCCATATAACCTTTCATGATGTTGATCCCTTCTTTGGAATCGAAGGAAATTCCACTCACTTCGTCAAAACAGACAACATCATATTGGCATACCAAGCCGCGCGCACCGGAAGCATTATTCACAAACATTTTGGCGATAGTTGCTTTACCGCCGGAAATCAAATGCGCATAAGGAGAAACCTGCTGGAAGAGATGGCTCTTGCCGGTACCACGCGGCCCCAGCTCCACCAGGTTATAGTTACGCTCTACGAAGGGAACCATACGCAGCAAGTTGGCATCCTTGGCGCGATCGCTCAAAGCATTCGCTTCGAGCCCAATACTGCGCAGAAGAAAGTCTTTCCACTGCTGACTGGTAAACTGCTTTCTTGCTTCGGCTAAGTCATCGAGCACGTCACGCTTTGAAAGCTGAATGGGGCGTAAATCCTTAATGCCAAAGGCATCGCCTTTTTCTTCGGCAATCACAGAGTCGTACTCCAGGGTGATTTCGGCGTAGAACCCACCCGTTAATAGTCGCTCATTATCGTCTACGACGTTATCATTAATACGCACACGATTGAGCTGTACGCTGGGTAAAGTCGCCACGTAACCATTATCTTTTTGGCTGAATCGGGCACTGACCAAATCGATCAGCTTTACCGTACCGTTCTTATAGGCTCTCGCTTTAAACAGCTCTTCTTCACCGGCTCTGACCGTTCGCGACTCCAATTGCCGCTGAACAATTTCCAGCCCCTCCTCAATTTCATCTGGATCAGTGCTGGCACAGTACCGGCCTAATAGAAACTCAACCACATAGGTAGGCACAGGAAATTGCCGAGCAAAGGTTCGCACTAAATCCTTACGGACTAAGTAACCTTCCAAGTGCGCGGCGGCAATTTGATCGAGCTGGTCTAATTCCATTGTTTATTCTCCGCCGATACGCGTTTGCTGCTGGGCGATTAGCTCACCACTTTCGGTAAGCACCACGATCACCGCAGCAACGCCTTCTAAATCTTCATCATCAATAACCACAGAGCCTACGCCGGAATCTTTAATCGGCTTTGTGCTCATAACCTTGCTTGTCGTAGCGTCTCCAGCATCTAAGCGAACGTCCAACAATAAACCTTCAAACGCCCCCTCTACGGCCACATTGCAACGCAGGCCGCGCCAGGAAACATCGGTGATTTCAGCTTTAACATCAACATAAGCATTGCCTGCCTTACGAATGATCAACTCAGGTGTTAAGCATTCCTGCAGACTGAGGCCACCATGGGTATATTCTTCACCCAGCTTGTAGCAACTAATGCCGTTGGCCAGTGCAAAATGCTGGTCAGCATTCCAATGCCAAGGGTACAGTTGTTCATCGGTGTGGGAACCGGGCTTAATCGAAGCACAGCGCCCCCATTTGCTATCCACCAACGCCGCCGGCAGTTCTGTTTTCGGCAGCCCGCCAGGTAGCAGTAACCATCCGTGATCAGTGACCAAACGGACTTGCTTCCAGCCAGCGTTCAACAGGCTCGCAATGCGATCTTCGACTTCGACCAAAATGGCATCAATGTGTTTTGCCAGCTTCCAACCCCGGTCATGGCCTTCAGAGTCTATGTCTCCATACTCGCACCAAGCTTGTCCAGTGCTTTCACCGACATCGGCTTTCGCGAGTTTTTGCCAGCCGTTGGTTTCCAGCAGCTTTTGAAAATGATGGCCGCTTAACTTTTGCTCGGTTTCCTTAACGCAAGGTTCGAAAGCCTCGCTACCAACTACACCTGAAATAAGCTGCGCTATAGGAGATACTGCAGGTTTAGCCGTCGCTGTTACGCTGGGTAAAGCGGACCATTGTGTCGACAACTCGACACTGTAGCCTTTGGCTTCCAGTGATTCAGAAAAACGCTTGCCCACATCAAAGCGCAAACCATCCACAAAAAATACGGTCTCGCTTTTGGCGTACTTAACCGGCTTACGGTTGGCGGCAATGAGTCCAGGGTAGCCATGTTTTTGCACGGACTCTTGTAAATAGCGGGCAGCGTCTTGCGCCCAATCGGTATACATAGCCCGAATGGCCTTAGAGGCCGCATCAAAGTCTTCTTGTTGATCAATGGGCTTTAACGCTTGCACAACCGCATCGTCCGCCTGCCAGGCGACGGTTTGATAGGTATTGGCCATATCCGCAATACTGCCACCCGCAATCGAGCTTTTAGTCACTTCGGCCAGCTTTTTGAGCCACTTCAATGACTGTGCCAGCGGCGACAAGCCGAGCTCTGCCCACACCAAGGTTCTACGTTCACCGTGGGTGTTGTCCAAATCTGCAATCGATTTGCGGGCTTGCGCAGGGGATGCCTGCTCCAGGCGCGCCAGTGCCAGGCGCAATTCATTTTCTAGTTGCCGATTCCACTGTGGCCAACCACTCTTATCGGCAAACATATCCATGGGCAGCGCTGTTTTTTCCAGCTGCGCAGGGATATTGGGGTATCGCTTAGGCGCTTCGCCGTATCTATCCCAAACCGGTTGCCAAGGGCCATCGTGGGCTGCCAATAAAGCGGCCGCACTCAATGTGCCTTGTTTGTCTGGGTCAAAACCCAACTGCGATTTAATAATCTCTACAAAGGCTCGCCAGGCGGTATCGCCCTTGGCGGCTTTAAAGGCATCGCCCTGATCCAACCACTGCAACAGATCACGAATCGGGTCGCCATCAATCAATAAGGTATTGAAGTAGTCTTTATCTAAGCGCTTGCCTTTAAGCAGGCTTACGTCAACATCCAGCAGGCGATACAAGGCCAGTTGCATGGCATGCAAAGCAGCGCGATCTTGGGCTACGTCCAGCCCCAAGCCACCTTGGTCTGAACGCAAAAAAGCGAGAATGGTCCAGTCTTTGGCATTTACTTGCGACCAGATCACGCCTCGGTACTGCAGCTCTGCCAAGGGCTTAAGGGATTCAGGGCAACTTTCGATGGCCCTGATTTCCTGGCGACTGACACCCGGCAGATACAAAATTGGGATAGCGCCAGCTGCTTCAATACCGTCTACCCGATTAGCCATCGCGCAGCGCAGCCAAATAGCCGGGCCAGTCTTTTGCTCCGGCGCATAGTCGCCTAAGGTCCACAATTGCGGGAGTCTCGCTTGCAACTGGCCAATAATGGGCTGCCATAAACGGTCTTTGTCCGGCCACAGCACGGCAGCGGGGGCCACTTCAATATCCGGGTTGAAAGAACCTGAATTCAGTAAGGCGTGCTCTAAGGCGGCTAATACAGTGGTCATGCAGCCATCTCCAATGCCAAAAGTTGCCCGACCCAATCATTAAATAAATGGCATTCTTCGCGCATTGTGGTGATTCCAATATCTAACGCGACTAAAGAGCCATGAATTACTTTGTCATATTGATCAAACAACGCCTTGATGCGTTTGCTCGGCGCAGTTGCGCTACTGTTGTTTACGTGTTCTGGAGAGTCGAATGCATTGCGAATGCGCTCAAACTGGGCCGTTAAACCAGCTTCTCCTATTTCCGAGGCAATAGAATCGGGTTTACTGAACAGTAGTCCTTCGAACTCATACATTTGCACATAGGGGATAAACCGGCGCATCGCGTCTTCGCCGATATGAGCCGTCAATTGTTCAACAAGCTTTTCTTCCACCCGGCGTCGCTTATCCTCAATATTCGGCAAGGCCAGCGCTTCCACTTTACCCGGAAAATCTTCGGGTAAACCATAAAAATCGAAGAATGTGGTGCAATAGGCCTCTGTATCATCGAGCAGACGGCTTTTCACATCGTGCAACACGCGTTGAAATTTAAAATTGCCGCCTTTGTGGCCTGGCTTTCCTACTAAAGAAGGAAACAAATAAATGCCTTGTGGTGTAAAAATGTCCGCCATCACCTCGTTAACGAACATTTCTTCCGTTTGCCCTTCACAAATTACATGCACTCGAATCATCGGGATGGTCTCCCACCCAGAATATTCTTCTGCCAAAGCTCACTCACGGTGTAGTCATCCAGCCAGTTGGTGAAGTCTTCCTCGTTGAGCCGTTTGAAAACTGTCGCGCCTTGTTCCCGCTCCACCACAATTAAATCATCGATAGAAAACTCATCCACCAGCGGAGCGGATTGGGTAGACACGATCACTTGCATGCGCTTAGAGGCTGAACGTAATAAACCTGCGAGTAACGCAATGGCAAATGGATGCAAGCCCAACTCTGGCTCATCAATAATGATGGTTGATGGGGGTTTGGGTTGAAGCAAAGCTGTCACCAAACAGATAAATCGAATCGAGCCATCGGACAGCTGGCTTGGCCATAGCGAATAGTCGCTGTCTTTTTGCTTCCACAGCAGCCTGATTTGCTCTTCTTCCGTCGGCAACTTCTGGGGCTTTAATACAAAGTCATCAAAAAACGGAATAGCTAACCGTACCGTTTTAACAATCTGCTCATAGGCTTTACTTTCGCTTTCTTTCAGCGAATATAGAAAAGCAGCAAGGTTGGAGGCATCAGGCCTGAGATAAGCGTTGTCGTGCAAGGCACCTAAGCGTTTTACGCCAGCAGTTTCGCTGGTATCGTGAAAATGAAATACCTTCCACTGCGAAATGGCCTCGTAGCAATAAGTGGCAATCTTTTTAGAGATGCCCCCGTTCATTTCCTTCTTCAATCGAGACTCATTTTGTCCGCTCCCTAGGTTGGGCTGTGTTACACCGTAATAGGGGCCATTGAAATACAGCATCTCTCTAGAAAAGGTGAAGCCATCATCAGCCGTTGGCTCCAATGTTATATCGTAGCCATTCGATGCAAATCGAATTGATGACTCAATTTTATTTGTTTCTTTAATTCCAAACGTAACGATACGATCAGCGCCGCCTTGCTTTGATGCCCATACCTGAAGGCGGCCTTCAACAAGCTCATTTAACATCCGAAAGTAAGAAACAAAATTACTCTTACCTACGCCGTTTGCGCCAATCAGCACATTGAGACTGTGCAATTGAAGCTGATCCAGCTTCTTAATTGACTTGAACCCTGAAATAGAAAGCTTATCAATTGAACCCATACTAAGTTTTCTCCCGCGCCGCCTTTTTCTCAGCGAGGCTCAAATGATGTTCGTTAATGCGATCGCTTTCTTTGCCGCCGTACTGCGGGCCGAGGTGATACCAGGGGGCGCTTTCGACATCGGCGCCGCGATCTTTGGTCCATTTGATGCTGGTGATTTTGTTGCGCAGCACACCGGCGCCTTTTACTTTCACATCATCCACCAAAATGAACGGGCGGATATTCAGGCGCACGCCGTCGTTCAAATCCGGGTTCCAGCCGATGGGTTGTTGCTCTAGCGGCTTCCAGCGCACGAAGATATCCAGCGGCGCTTCGCCCTCTAAAATTTTAATCAGCCGTTTGCGCAGCGCTTCGGCGGCGGCGAGGCGCTCCTGAGCACCATCGACACCCGCCGCAATTTCGTCTTTCTGGCGTTTGATCCAATCGCCTAGGTAGGTATAAATCAGAGTTTCCAGCAGCTTTTGATCGAACTTATGGTAGTTAATCAGAACCGCAAAGCCATCATTCAGGCCATCCCAGATGTGCCAAATGAACGGGCGGTTTTGGAATAGTTTGACGTGTTGTTCGAAGAACTTATCGCGCAGCCAGGCATCCAAGGTTTTACCGGCATAGCCGACAGAGGATAACAGCTGGTTAAGGGTGGCTGGCGTCCAAGCATCGCCATAAGCCGCAGCCAATAGATTGATTAAGCGATCCGAAGCCAAGGCTTCACCGCGCACGGCGGGAATACAGACAATGCCATCGTCGTCGGCCAAGGGCAGCAGTGCCTCGCAACGCTGCACCCATTCGCGCTGCTCATTGGCCAGTTCCATTTTGGCATCCAGTTCAGCAGGCCAGCGGTAGCCCAGTAAGCGCGCCACCGCGATATGCAAAACGGATTCATCGCTGCGTAGCGTACCGTGATCGGTTTTTTTGGTTGCCTCGTTCCAGACCACCGAACCGCAGGGGTGACCGTGGAAAATCCATTGGGTTGGGTCGTTGGTGTAGGGCAGCGGGAGACCGTGAGGATATTTTTCGGCGGCGACTTTAGTCCAGTGTTCGAGGTCGATAGGGACTTTTGTAATTGTCCCAGCAGTGACTTTTAATGCCTGATCTACGGCCCTAACATTATTATGAAAATCATCAGACTCAACGTATGACCAAATTGCTGGAATAACAGTGGTATCCGCAGGGCAGATCGGGCAAATATTGTCATCGAAAGCCTCTCCACTGTATAGAAATGGTTCGAGCCTCTTCATTTTATTTACGACCACACCGGAACGACTAAAAACATTTTGGCCGTGTAATCTGCACCCGAGCTGAGAGTTTAATTCGATATCATCTAATCGGGTCTTGCAAACCTGTTCCCTGCCAGACCAAGTCGCGCCAGCGTTTGGCGAGTTTAACCAATACACTCTTTCATTAGTGATAACCTGATATTCCCAGAACTTCAATAGGAATCTAGGACCATCACCTGTGGTACTTCCTTTACCATAATCAGCAACATCGGCTAATAACAGCTCATTAAGAGATTCCTCAAATGTAACCCTCGCATCCGGATTCTCCAACTGCTTCGCCTGTTCAACACTTTTCACTTCTGTTGTAATCAAATGTTCAGCTTTTTCCGCCGCCGTACGCGGTTCGGATACATCCACCCCACGAATCAGATTGTCTTGTTCGGCAGCACCAAACAGCCCGCCCGATTCGCTGGCATTATTGCCATTGCTAATAGTGATAAGTTGGACATTAAAATCCCACATCGGAGTTTGGAATGCCTGAGGACCTAATCGTGCAATCAAATGCCATGTGTCTTGCGTCAGTAATTTTTCACGGAATTTTTTATAGCTGGTTAAAAACAACCAGTTTTGCGGCAACACAATGCTGCTGGTGCCGCCCTGCACACAAAATTCCAGGCAACGGTCTAAAAATGCCGTAGCCAAATCGTTTTTTCCGGCGGGGTAATTGTGTTCAATAAAGTCTCTCAGTTTGTCTTCCTGCTTGCCGCGTGCCAAATACGGCACATTCGTAATCACCCATTGATATTGGCTGGCTAACAATTTGGCGGCTTTAGCCATGCCTTGGGCGACGACGGCATTTTCATGGGCGGCTTGGTGTTGCTCGTTGAATTGCGATTCTTGCGCGCTCTCATTTGAAAGGGCTTTATCCAGCGCTTCGGAGAGCTCTTGCCAGCTAACCAAACCTGCAGCTTTACTTTTAGCGGGGTTCATTAGGCTGCCCAGTATCGGCGCATCTTTAAAGTTATCGTGCAACCAGTCCATCGCGATGCTGAGGTTTTGTTTGCCGCCCATATGCGCGGCCAGTTGCTTCCATTCGTCTTTGGCTGCGTTAATCGCCAAACCGGAACAGGCTACTTGTATTTCTGGCAATACGCGGTAACCGCCCGCATCAGGGTATTTCCAAGCGTTAAGTGCCACGGCAAAGGCGGCTAACTCAACACAGCGCTGATCCAGTTCTAGTCCGTGAATGTTGTCACGCAGCACTGCGTCCACCGCTTGTTCGGCTCCTAGCTGCTCTAACTCCATACGCAACGGCACCAGCATATTGAATGCTGCAACTAAAAAGTGGCCGGAGCCACAACTGGGGTCCAGTGTTGATAGTTCGTTTAATTGTTCTGGCCAGGCTTCAAACTTACCGGAGGCTGGCTCCCAAGTACCATTTTCGCCCTGTACAAACCGCAGATACTCCAGCGGCACGCCATCAATCGCGGCCTTTTGCCGCAGCTCTTCTTCGCTGCTTGCGTTTTTAAGGTCGTCCTCCGTTAAACGCAGCGCTGCCCACCAAGCACCCAGGGAATTATCCAGCAGGAAACTCACCATATAGGGTTCGGTAAACAGCTGGGTGACGGCCGGTAATTCCCGCGCGCCGATTTTCACTTCCGATTTATTGATGCGCTCTTTGTTATTGGCTTGCCAGAATTGATACACCCAACCTAAAGAATCCGATGCAGTAAAGACTTCGGTAGGCAGGCTGATCAACAGTTTTTCTAAATCGAGCTGATGGTTAGGCGCAAGCTTGAGCTCAAACACCGGTGAATCGATGCGGAAGATTTGCGGTAGCATCAGTGATGCATAACGTCCGGCCAGCTCCCAGCCATTGGCTGCGCCTTCATCGGCCGCCAGGTCTTCACATTCTTCCAGGCTGATGGCTACCGGCTCGTCTGGGTCGGGGTACATCAGCAGGTTGTTTTCCGCCAAAAAGCGGGCAAACAACATACGGTGCCAGTGCTCGTAGGCGACTTCTTCTTGCAGACGGTCGATGTTTTGCTCGCCATCGGCTTTGCGAGCATCCCCTAGGCTACGAGCATGGGCACGCAGGCGCACACGCAGGTTTTGCTGAGCGTCATTAAGATAAGCAGGCTTAGCCTTTTCGCCTACGCCCAATTGCTCCAATACCGCCAGCGCCGCTTCTTCGGCAATGTCGCGCGCTTTTTTAACCGTGTTTTCCAGCTGACTGCGCAGTTTTTTATCCAATGGTTGCAGGTGGTTATTCGTTAAAGCCATAGGTTAAATCCTTGCTGCTTGATCGTGGCCGGCCAAATGAGCATCCAATGACCAAATATAAACTCGACGGCTGGAGTTCTGAGCACATAGCCGCTGCCAATCATGAATGATAGATAAATCGCCCAGACCACTGCCACGCATGGCATGGTCGGTAAACTCACCTAACCACTGTTTTAATTCATCGGGCTTTAAAAAGCTGATGGGTTTAAAAGGCGAGCTGCCCTCTAAGGCTTGATTCACTTGTTCAACAAAGCGCTCTGCGCACAGACGGCGCAGAGTGCCATCACCGTTTTGACCAATGTGATTACCGGTTTCAATAATAGTGGCCATGGGCAAGAACAGCTCTTCTCGATTTGTTAATTTTTGCCCAAGCTGTTCCACAGTTGCGTCATGTCGACTTGCTTTTGATGGTACATTTAGCACTTCTACAAAAATAGAGGTATCAATCAAACAAATAGCGGTCATGATTCATTACCGCCGTTGTGTTCTGGGTTGACCGTACTTTGTTTTAACGACTCCAACCAATTTAAGGACTGCTGTTGGCGCTGTTCGGCGGTGGTGTAATCTTTTAAGAAGCGTTCCAGTACACGTTGCGTCATTAACTGGCCGAGCGGGCCTTGGGCGACTAATTCGGAATAGCGCTCTAAATCACCCAGTTTGACCAAACGGCTGTCACCCTCTTTCGGGTCACGGTAACAACAAATCACATCCGCCAGGGATTCATCCGGCAGGGCATCCAGTAATGCTGGGTTGTGTGAGGTTAGCAACACTCGCAGCTGACGTTCACTGGCCAAGGCTTGAATTTGCGTGACTAAGGATTTGGCCCGGCTAGGGTGAACACCGTTGTCAATTTCTTCAATGATCACCAAGGCACCTTGTTTGGCGGTGAGCAAAGTAGCGGCAATGGCCAGCACTCGCAAAGTTCCGTCAGACAATAAGGGGGCATCCACTGTTCGCTTTTTAGCGCCAAAGCTTTCTTCTAAGCGCACCATGACATCTTTACGCTCGGTCTCAATAAACAGTATGTCTGAAATGTCCTGCTCGGGCAGTGAGCGGATAAAATCGAGTAGCTGTAGTTTTTCCGCTTCGCCTTGTTGGCACACGCTGTACAAAACAGCAGAAAGATTACTGCCATCTTCTTTGATGTCATCGTCTTTGGCATAGACGTATGAACGCATCAGTGCCGGGCGAGGGTCTAGGAAGACGATGTCCTTTAACGTTTCTCGCAGCGATTTGGTTACATCAGGAATGACTTCTTGTGATTTCTTGTCTTTTTTATTAAATCGGCCAGGGGTTTCCAGCTGATAAAAGATTGCCTGGCGATTAGAACAAGGAATATGAGGCTTGTTTTTACCCTTGAGAAAGTTGTTGTAAGCAATACTCAACTCATCTGAATGCTGATTGGGTTTGCTGTCGACTTTGTAGAGAGGCACTGTTTGGTTAATGCTGGTGACACTCTCCCCTTCAACAACCAGCTGTTCGGCTAGCTGTTTGATGTCGATGCTAAAATCACTCCAGCCGTCAGGTGCATTGGAGATGTGACAGCCAAGCTTGAAAGCAATGAGCTCGTCACGAAATAAATCTTTTGCCAAACCACGAACAATGCTGTCGCCACCTTGAATAGCCTTTTCAATGTCGTCCAACCGACTGCCTTTTGCTAACCAACTCAACAGCCGAATGGCTTCGAGTGCGTTACTTTTCCCTGATGCATTGGCACCAATTAAAAAAGTAATAGAAGCTAATGGCAAAGTAGCTGCCTTGTAGCTCTTAAAATTCTCAAAGGAGATCTGAGTGAGCATTCTATACCTACCTTAAAACTACTGGCCCTTCGGCCAGAGCTTGTTTGAGTTGGTTTTCAGCATCCAGTAACCACTGCTGTATCTCAGCCTCTGTTTTTAAGGTACAGCGGCGTAACGAAACGAATTGCGC
>SKGJ01000250.1 GCA_007117525.1 Alkalimonas sp. | reverse complement strand
TCCAGGCCATCGTTGATAACGTGACGCCGCCAGATGTTGACCCGGCAGGTGACACCCAGCTGCAAGTTTCGCAGCTCGACTATTCCAGCTACCTGGGAATCATCGGTATTGGTCGGATCAAACGCGGTACCTTGCGTCCTAACCAGCAAGTCACCATCATTGGTGCTGATGGCAAAAAACGCAATGGCAAAGTCGGTCAGGTCTTTGGTTACCTTGGCCTGGAGCGCATCGACACCACCGAAGCAACCGCAGGCGATATCGTCGCCTTTACCGGCTTGGGTGAGCTGAAAATTTCCGACACCATTTGTGCTCCTTCTGCGGTAGAAGCCTTGCCAGCGTTAACGGTCGATGAGCCAACCGTGACCATGACCTTTCAGGTCAACACCTCACCCTTCGCAGGCAAAGAAGGCAAGTTTGTCACCTCGCGTCAGATTCTGGAGCGGTTGCAAAACGAGCTGAAACACAATGTGGCACTGCGGGTGCAAGAGACCGAAGATGGCGATAAGTTCCGCGTTTCAGGTCGCGGCGAATTGCACCTGGGCGTGCTGATTGAGAGCATGCGTCGTGAAGGCTTTGAGCTGGCGGTATCGCGGCCGGAAGTGATCATGAAGACCGTTGATGGCGTGAAAATGGAGCCTTATGAGCAGTTAACCGTAGACTGCGAAGAAGAGCACCAGGGTGCTGTGATGGAAAAAATGGGCGAGCGTAAAGCGGAGATGACCAACATGCAGCCGGACGGCAAAGGCCGGGTGCGGATGGACTTCGTGGTACCAAGCCGTGGCTTGATTGGTTTCCGTACCGAGTTTATTACGCTCACCTCTGGTACAGGCCTGATGTACCACAGCTTTGATCATTATGGTGAGTTCAAAGGCGGCACCATTGGTCTGCGCAACAATGGCGTGATGATCTCCAATGCCATGGGCAAAGCAGCCGGTTATGCCATTTACTCGCTGCAAGAGCGCGGCCGGATGTTTATTGGCCACGCTGAAGAAGTCTACGAAGGTCAGGTGATTGGCATTCATAGCCGCAGCAACGATTTAACGGTGAACTGCTTGAAAGGCAAGCAGCTGACCAACGTACGGGCATCCGGTACCGATGAGGCCATCAACCTGGTACCACCAATCCGTTACACTTTGGAGCAAGCACTGGAGTTTATCGATGACGACGAGTTGGTGGAAGTGACCCCGGCGTCTATCCGAATTCGTAAGCGTCACCTGACGGAAAATGAGCGTAAACGCGCCAGCCGTCAGTCAGGGGCTTGATAAGCGTCTGATTCGCGAATGAAACCAGCTTGAAAAGCCGGGAACTGACTGGTCAGTTCCCGGCTTTTTTTATACACTGACATCAAATCGAAGGCCAAGGAGTGCGCTGTGCCGTTCATTAAATGGCGTGAGTTTCTCAATGCCAGTCCTCAGTTTATCAAAGGTTACATTCAGCGGTGTCAGCAGGATCAGATCAATCTGGTCGGCGGCTATCTGGCCTACATCTCGTTGTTATCGCTGGTACCTTTTATTGCCGTGATGTTTTCGATGCTGAGTGCTTTTCCCATGTTTGCCGAGTTTCGCCAGAGCATGGAAAACCTGCTGTACGCCAATGTGGTGCCGTCGCGTGGCGATGAAATCAAAGATTACGTCAATGAGTTTATTGGCAATACCCGTGGCATGACCACGGTAGGGATCAGTGCCTTGATCGTGGTGGCGCTGTTGCTGATCCACAACATCGATAAAACGCTGAATAAAATCTGGCGTATCAACAAGCGTCCAAGGCCCGTCATTTCCTTTTCGATTTATTGGATGATATTAACGCTAGGGCCGATTTTATTTGGCACCTCCATTGCTGTGAGCTCCTATCTGGTGACTTTAACCCAGTTTGCCGAGGACTTTACGCCGGGACTGTCCAGTTTTTTGTTGGGCTTGGTGCCTTATCTGATGTCGCTGCTGGCATTTTGCATTTTGTATCTGGTGGTGCCGAATACCAAGGTACGGATCCGCCATGCCTTCTTTGGCGGTTTGTTGGCGATGCTGTTGTTTGAGCTGTTGAAATACGGCTTTGCGCTGTACATTACGCACTTCCCATCTTACCAGGTGATTTACGGCGCTCTGGCGCTGGTGCCTATTTTGTTTGTCTGGGTCTATTTGTGTTGGCTGGTGGTGCTGATTGGTGCTGAGCTCACCGCCTACCTGAAAGACTGGGAAGGTTTGGCAGAAGCGGATTGTTGCGATGAACCTCAGCCGGAGGAGGCGCCATGAAAGCATTAATTCAACGTGTCAACTCGGCCAGTGTCACCGTCGCTGGTCAACAAATAGCGGTGATCGATCAGGGATTGCTGATCCTGTTAGGGGTCGAGCAGCAGGATACAGAGCTGAGCGCCGCTTTACTGGCTGACAAAGTCTGCAAGTACCGCCTCTTTAGTGATGCGCAAGGCAAAATGAACCTGAATGTGCAGCAAATTAAAGGTGAGATGTTGGTGGTATCGCAGTTTACTCTGGCTGCCGATACCCGCTCAGGCTTACGACCCAGCTTTTCGCAGGCTGCCGCTCCTGAACAAGCCGAACGCCTGTATCTGCACTTTGTGGAGCGCTTTAAGGAACACAACCTGCCGGTAGTGACCGGGCAATTTGCTGCAGACATGCAGGTTGCGCTGGTCAACGATGGCCCTGTCACTTTTTTACTGGATACGGATCAGCACTAAGTCATGACCATTCGTCTGCAAACGCCTGTCAGTGAGGCTGACTGGCACGCTTACTATCAATTTCGCTGGCAACAGCTGCGCCAGCCCTGGGGACAACCGCCGGGCTCTGAACGCGATGCGCTTGAAGCAAACAGTCATCACTGCATGCTGCGCCATGGTGAGCGGGTGGTGGGGGTGG
>SKGJ01000289.1 GCA_007117525.1 Alkalimonas sp. | reverse complement strand
GAGCGTCAGCCCATCTGGATCACGGCAGATTGGAAACCAGGTGCAGGCGAGCATGTCGTCAGAGACTTCAAAGGTGTCGATGTCCTCTGCTGGCTCATTGCTTTGGTTGATGCCAAAATCTGGATCTCTGCAAATCGGGAACCAAGTACAAGCAATTAATGGCTCAATATCCAGGCTGGTGTCATTTGGGGCTTCGCCAGCTTTCGCAGAAAAAGCAAGGGCAGCAACAAAACAGCTAACTAGTGCGGTTGTTAATAAACGTTTCATAAGAGTATCCCTCATTGAGTTTGTTTTTTAGTGTTCAGTGTGGCTTGTGTTGCAACAACCATTGCACTGAACAAAAAAAATAACTCGATGAAATCCTTATAAAAATCTTATAAATTTTGCTGTTCTAACGAAATTTCGGCAATATCCATATCTCCACGCCCCATCGAAGGGATATAAAAATAGCGCTGATCACCACTCAGGCTGAACTCGCTGTAGGGCACCGACTCCATTTTTGTCGCAATCACTGTTTGCAGAGTTTCAAAGTCGAAAAAATACAACTGATAATTGTTGTTTGAAAGATAGCTGGAAAAATACAGCCCCTGATCCACCAGCACAAAACGCAATGGGAAAGACACTTGCAGCGGCAACTCCAGTCGTTTCGCTTGCAGTTCCTGCTGCGGTTGCAGGTAATAAGCACCATCGCTGCTATTGCGCCAGAAACTGTAATCGCCGGACGGACTCTCCAGGTAAAGATCCATATCCGGGTGAAACAATGCGATGCCTTGCTTATCTTCCAAAGAGGTAGCCATCATTTGCCAGCGTCCTTGGTACGAAGCAGCAAAATAAATGGTGGTATTGTCTGCCCCCCAACTCGGATTTGCTACCATAAAGTCATCTCTGGAAGTGAGCCTTTTCGGAAGCTCAGCTTCCCTGAACAGCCATAACTCCTGGCTAATCAAAGCCAACAAGTGCTGCCCATCGGGTGAAAATGCCAACTGGCTAATCCGCTCGTTTTCGGTAAACGCTGTCAATTGCGATTGACTGCCATCAGGATGAAACAACCAGATCTGAGGTAAACCAGAGCGCCGCGAAACTACGGCAATAGTCCCATCAGACGTCGGGCTGGCCTCGGCAAACGCTTCGCTGCGGTTAGAACTAAAAACTTGCTGTGACAAAGTGTCCGCTTGATTTACGATACGGTTGGGTACTTTTAAAATATTGCGCTGAGAAAAAGCACCCACCGAGGCGATGATTCGCCCGGACGGACTGACCTGAATTTCTCTGGCGGAATGATCGGTGTAAGCAATAATGCGCTCTTTTCCGGAGTGGACATTGACCGCCGCCAGCATTGAGCGACCGGCTGGATAGATGATCTCCTGGTCATCCGTCGACCAATCAACATTGCCGGGATAGCGATCCTGCAGCTGAGTCAGCTTTCTCGATGAGCGAGTCACTAAATCCAGCTCCCATAGCTGAACAACATCCGTGGTATGCCTTAAAAAAGCCAGTCGGCGACCATCCCGGGAAAAACGTGCAGCGTAGTCGCCAAAGCCGCTGGATGGAGGCGCTGTTAGTGCTTCGACACGATTTGCCGCCAGCGAGAAACGCATCAAGGTCATTTGATGATGGTCGGCTTCCCTCGACGGAAAAACGATGTATCTGCCATCCGGCGACCAGGCGAGTCGGGCTGATACTGAGTTTTTACCACACTCGGTTAACAGCTCATCGGATAGGATCCCATCCCGGGCAGCATTCAGTGTCAGCAATCGGATCTGACACAACTCGCCTGATAGCATGCGGTGATAGGCCAGCTGTTGAGCATCCGGGCTCCAGCTTGCACCAAAGCTGCTGTAGGGGGCATCGGTCAATTGCACCACCTGATGCGTTTTCAGGTTTTGCAGCTTTAATCGAACAATGGTATCACCGGGACTGCTGGCATAACTAAAGGCCAGCAAGGCTTCATCCGGTGAAATGCTGTGATAGAACTCAATACCGTCTAAAAAAGTGACAGGTTCAAAGCGCCAAAGCGGAATACTAGAGGCCGGCTCCTCTGGTGAGCTGACAGCAAGCCAGAAATAAGCCGCCAGCAGTATAGGCATAGCCAGTAACAGCCCCAATACCAGCCGCCTTGGCCAAGGCATGTTCATTGAGAGCTCTGAGTCCGATGCAGCAGTAGCCGGACTTTCTGAAGTCGGCTCGGAAGGACTGCTGTATGGCAGATCGAGCGGTGTCACTTCAGCGACCAGTCGATAACCCCGTTTGGGTACGGTTTCAATGTAACTGGGCGTTCGGCTATCATCGCCCAAGGCTACCCGAAGCACCCGTATCACGCGGGTAATACGACCATCAGAGACCGCCCGAATGCCCCAGACTTTTTCCAGCAGCTCATCTTTACTGACCAACTCGCCGGCATGCACCACTAAATAGTTCAAGACATTCTGGCAAAGATTATCCAGCTCGGCGGTCTCAATCACCTGACCAGCGGCGTCGAACTTCACCAGCTTGTCCTGCTCTGGCAAATAACACCAAGCGCCAACTTGTAGTCGATGTTCCGGTTTAATCGCCATGATTTATTTACAATTCTTCCGCAATGCGCATTTATGTTCAGCCACCATTATCAACCTAAAAGTCAAAGAATAACAAGTACCTTTGGTTTCAATGGTCACCAGTTGACGCTGAACTAGACGAATCAGGGGCGTAAGTTTTGTAAACGGTAGTACTGCAAAGCCAACCGCATGGCCCCGGAACTGCCTGTTAACCCGGTGGAAACATTGTCATCCCGTCCTTGCCAGACGGTGACCACATGCTGTGCGTCCATCACCACAAACCAACTGTCGCGGTAATCGCTGGAAGTGCCGGTTTTTCCAGCCAACTGGGGAAACTGCTG
>SKGJ01000100.1 GCA_007117525.1 Alkalimonas sp. | reverse complement strand
CTGGCCGCTTTTGACTCGAAAACCCAACGCTTGCATCGATTCGATGGCAAAGTCCGCCTCCTGGCGGCTGGCGATCGCTGCCGAGGGGCTGACAATACCGACGGTATCGCCCGGCTTCAGCGCTATGGCCAGCATTGCTGCTGGGCTGACAGGTGGGCTGGCGGCCTGACCGGTGCTTGTCATTAGAGGCAGCAGCGCCGAGCCAAGCCCAAGTTTTAGAAAGTTGCGTTTATTCATAGCCGTTTCTGTTGGGTTGCGTGTTTTTTATCAGTGTATACCCAAAGCTCCGGCCTTGTTAGCCCCAGTCCCTGTTTGGGGGGGAAGGCCGTGAGGCGCGGCTAAATTGTGAAACATTGTTAACTGTATTTAGTCGGGCCCGGCCGGGTGATACACTCAAGTTGAGTGTATTCGGAGCAGTGTGGCATGAAAAAAATCTGGGTCGTTTTTGGACTCTTGCTGTCTTCGATGGCGATGGCAGGGGACAAGGTTGAAACCGATGACGGCTATGTCGAAGCATCCCGCTGGCAGTTGGCGCTGGCCTTTGGGGCGGGTCAAAGCTCCAGCCCACTGGTGGGTGGCAAGTCGATGCCTCTGTTGATCATGCCAGATGTCAGTTACTACGGCCGGTTGTTGTTCTTTGACAATGGCATTCTTGGCGCCGGGCTGGATGTATCGCCCAACTGGAGCATCAGTCTGGTGAGCCGGCTAAATCCGGAAAAGGGTTACTTTTACCGTTGGCACTTGTCCCGCTTACCCAGCTTTAATCCAATGGTGGCAGATCCCCCCACTGTGATGCAAGACTCGAGGGCAGATCGGGAATTTGTCTCGGTGCAGGAGGTGCAGCGTCGTCCTACCGCCTGGGATGGCGGTGTGCAGTTTAATGCCTGGTTTGACAACTGGATGCTGCGGCTCAATGCCTGGACCGATATCAGTGGTCAACACCATGGTCATGAGCTGCGTGCGGCCATGGGTTATCATTTTCCTTCTGCGGTTGGCGACTGGCGCCTTGGTATGGCCTTGTCCTGGAAAAGTGAGCAGTTGATGCAGACTTATTATGGCCTGGGTGCCAATGAAGCCAGCTATCTGCCGCGTTATCAGGCCAGTGCCAGCTGGCAGCCCGAGGTGGAACTCCATTGGTCGTTGCCTGTTCGGGCCGGTTGGCGCATCATGGCGTTTTATCGCTTTCGCTGGTTGGACTCGGCCATGACGCAAAGTCCGCTGGTGCAAGACTCCAGCCAGCACAGTTGGTTTATTGGCTGGAGTTACCGGTTTCTCTGATGAAAGGATACCTAGTGAAGTTTGCATGGATGCTGTTGCTCCCATTGGCCGCTTTGGCTGAGGAAGCTTGTCGGCAAGCCGTATGCTGGTCAGTGACCCCTGTGGTCTGTATTGCCAACGACAGCAGAGGTCGCTGCCAAGGCGACTTGACGGTGCACTGGTCCAGTCCAGATGCTGTGGTCTTGTGCCTGTTTTTGGCCGAGGAGTCACTGACCTGCTGGCCCACGCAGCAGCAAGGCAGCTGGCAAGCACCTCTGTCCTGGCCGGATGAAGCAACTTTAACCCTGCGAGCAGCGGATCAAGTGCTGCTGGAAGAAGAATTGAAAACCGTCCGGCGAACCCCGTATCGACGTCGCCGCCTGGTTGCCCCCTGGAGTGTGTTGTAATGAGCAAGGTACTGTTGGTAGAAGACGATGTCCGGCTGGCAGAGCTGGTGCAAAGTTATTTAACACAGCATGGTTTTCGGGTACAGGTCGAAGGCAATGGCCTGGAAGTATTGGCGCACTGTCAGCACTTTCAGCCAGATCTGGTGATTCTGGATTTGATGCTGCCCGGTCAGGATGGCTTTGCTGTCTGTCGCCAAATTCGACCACTCTTTGCCGGGCCTATCCTGATGCTGACGGCGCGGCAAAGTGACATTGATCAGGTGCTGGGTCTGGAGCTTGGTGCCGATGATTATGTGGTCAAGCCGGTTGAGCCCCGGGTGTTACTGGCCAGGATCCATGCACTGTTGCGTCGCCACAAAAGCGCTGAGCCGGAGCAGCAGGATGAGCTGCAGTTTGGGCAGTTGATGCTCAAGCGACGGGCCAGGGAGGTATTTCTGGCAGATGTTAGGGTTGATTTGACCAGCTACGAGTTTGATCTGCTGTGGATGCTGGCCAGTCATGCCGGGCAGACGGTGCGGCGAGAAGAAATTCATCAGCAAGTGATTGGTCGGCCCTACGATGGGCTGGATCGGACCGTCGATGTGCGGGTGTCGCATTTGCGCAAGAAGCTCAATGACAATACCGAAACACCGTTTCGCATCAAAACGGTCTGGGGCAAAGGCTATCTCTTTGTCGCGGATGCCTGGTCCAGCTGATGCAGCGGCTTTTTATCCAGTTCTATTTTTTTTTACTGGTGTTGCTGCTGGCGCTGGGCTGGGGCATGGAGCAGCTGTGGCAGCGCTGGTCTCAGCAGAGCTTACCGCCTTCGGTCGCACTTTGGCAGCAGCAAATTGAACAGTTACGACAACAGGCTGATCCAGGCTGGCCTGAGCTGCTGGCATTGCCTGCGGAACAGCTGGCCCGTGACAGTGTCCCTTTCAGTGTCGATGAGCAGGCCGCATTGCAGGCTGGTGCCGTGATTCCTTTTTTTGGTCATGGCGACAGCCTGTATTTTTTTGCACAGCAGCACGAACAATTGTGGCAGTTTGGTCCGGTTGCGTTGGAGACGCCAGGTTCAGCCCGGCTGGTGATCACCCTGCTTTTTTTTGTGCTGCTCGGGTTGGGGGTGGCGCTTTGGCTTTGGCCTTTGGCCCGTGATATCCGGCAATTGCAGCGTGATTTGAATCGGCTGGGGCAAGGGACTGAAACGCAGATTCAATTGCCAGCGTATTCGATGGT